>CANPHV010000061.1 GCA_947573965.1 uncultured Clostridium sp. | reverse complement strand
GTCCCAAAAGGAGCCAAATGGGCACACGGTGCCTGTCCCAAAAAGTCCCAAAAAGTCCCTAAAAAAGCCCAAGAATTTCTTGGTAGGCTTGTTGTTCTATTTCTTGCGGACTATTTTTTTCGATTAGCCAAATATGTCCAGCTTGCTCGTATTCTTTTATTTCAATTGATGTTCCTTGTTGTTTTGCTTTTTCTTGTAAAACATAGACGTCTGGATTTAATATGTCGTGGGTTCCTGTAAATATGATTACGTTTTTTAATTTTGATAGGTCTCCTTCTATGGGATTGACTAAATAGCTGTTGATGCCATCTTCTCCTGCATAGGCTATTCCTGCTAGTTTCAAGGTTTCTTTGTTTAGCTGTTTGTCATGTTTTTGTACTTCGTCTATTTTTGGATTGGTTAGCCTGACGTCTAACCATGGTGAAATTAGTATGGTTTTTTCTGGCATTGGCAAGTTTTCTTCCGCTACTTTTTCTTCTAATGCTAAACTTAGTCCTCCTCCTGCTGAGTCTCCCATAAGGATTAATTCCATGGGTTCTACTCGGGTAATGATTTCTTTGTATAATGGTACTACCATGTTAAAAACGTCCTTGTAGTTGTATTTTGGTGTTAATGGATAGTCTGGTAATATTACGGTTGCTCCTGTGTCGTTTACTATTTTTTCAATAAAGTCCCAATGTTGGCTGGTTGCTTCTGCTACATAGGAGCCTCCATGAAAATATAAAACTTTTTTGTTTGATTTTTCTTTATTTTTTGGAGTTACGATAAATACATTTCGCCCCATGAAACGTTCTGTTTTTAACTCACATTTTTCTTTTACTTTTTCTGGTACTTTTGTTTGTATGTCTACTATCCAATAGGATGCTATTATTGTTAAGGCTATTATTATTAAAATTAATAAAATTCCGTATGATTATTTTGATTAGTTTCATTTTATTACCTTCTTAACTTTTTTTGCTATTTTATCATAGTTTTTCTAAAAATAAAAGATTACCTTCTAAATATTAATATTATTTTAATATTAGAAAGTAATCCTTTATTTTTATCCAAATAATCCACGTTTTTTTACTGGTGGCTGTTCATTCATTGTTTTGGCTAACTGTGTTAGCAATTCTCTTTGTTCCTTGGTTAATTTTTTTGGTGTTTGAACAACTACCGTAAAGATTAAATCTCCTACATTATTACTGTTAACCGATTTAAACCCTTTGTTTCGAAGTGTAAATTTGCTACCTGTTTGTGTCCCTTCTGGAATTTTATAGGTTTCCTTTGACCCATCTACCATTGGAATTTCTAGTTCTGCTCCTAAGGTTGCCTGTGTAATGGTAACTGGCACTTCACAAAAGACATTATTGCCTTTTCTAGTATATATATTATGCCTTTTCATTCGAATTACAATTCGCAAATCTCCCTTTGGTCCACCATTTTCTCCCACTTCGCCTTCTCCTCGTAAGATAACAGTTTGATTATCATCGATTCCAGCTGGAATTTGTATTTTTACTTTTGGCTGTTTTCTAACAGTTCCTTTTCCTCGACAGTTTTCACATGGCTCTTGAATAATTTCTCCTGTTCCATGACAAGTTGTACAAGTTCTTCTGGTTTGCATTTGACCTAAAATGGTATTTTGCACTTGGGTAACTTGACCTGTTCCTTGACAAGTCGTACATTTCATTTTTGAGGTTCCTGGTTTTGCCCCACTTCCATGACAAGTATCACAAGTTTCGTCTCTGGTGATAATCACTTCTTTTTCGACGCCTAAGAAAGCTTCTTCAAATGTGATCTCCATTCTTAATTCTAAATCTACACCTTTTCTCGGTCCTGTTTGCCTTCTAGCAGACGCTCTTCCTCCAAAACCGCCTCCAAAGAATGAAGAAAAGATATCTCCTAAATCTCCGAAGTCACCAAAATCTGAACTACTATAAGAGTAATACCCTCCTTGTCCTCCAAATGGTCCACCTGCTCCACCAAATCCTTGTGGGTCTACGGTTCCAAATTGGTCATACATTCTTCTTTTTTGTGGGTCTGATAAGTTTTCATAGGCTTCATTGACTTCTTTGAATTTTGCTTCTGCTTCTTGCTTGTTGTCTGGATTGGCATCTGGATGATATTTTTTGGCAAGCTTTCGATAAGCTTTTTTTAGCTCGTCGTCTGTTGCACTTTTATTTACGCCTAATACCTCGTAATAATCTCTTTTGGTTGCCATTGTTTTTCCTCCATTTTTTCTCTCCTTGTTATCTTTAAAAAGAGGGATTTTAAGGAACGTCCCCTCAATCCCCTTTCACTTATTTATTATCTTCGTCTTCTACCTTATACTCTGCATCATACACGCCGTCGTCGCTCGCTTGTTCTCCAGCTGTTTGACCTGCTTCTGCTCCTGCTGCCCCATTTGGATTGGCTGCTTTGTATAATTTTTCTGACATTTCATAGAATACTTTTGTTAGTTTTTCAGTTGCTTCTTTGATTTTTTCAGTGTCGTTTGTTTCTACTGCCTTTTTCGTGTTTTCGATTTCTGTCTCTACTTTTGCTTTTTCTTCTCCGCTAATTTTATCTCCTAAATCTGTTAACGTTTTTTCACTATTATAAATTAAGCTTTCTGCATTATTTTTTACTTCAATTTCTTCTTTTTTCTTCTTGTCTTCTTCTGCGTGTGCTTCGGCATCTTTTACTGCTTTGTCAATATCCTCATCTGTTAGGTTAGTAGATGCTGTAATAGATACGTCTTGGCTATTTCCTGTTGCCATGTCTTTAGCAGATACATGTACAATTCCGTTGGCATCGATATCAAAGGTTACTTCGATTTGTGGCACACCTCTTGGTGCTGCTGGAATTCCTGTTAATTGAAATCTTCCTAATGTCTTATTGTAAGCTGCCATTTCTCTTTCCCCTTGTAATACATGAACTTCAACGGATGTTTGACCATCTGCTGCTGTTGAGAAAATTTGTGATTTTTTGGTTGGTATAGTTGTGTTTCTTTCGATTAATTTGGTAAACACTCCACCATAAGTTTCAATTCCTAAAGATAATGGTGTTACGTCTAATAATACTAAGTCTTTTACATCTCCTGATAACACACCACCTTGAATCGCTGCTCCGATTGCAACACATTCATCTGGATTAATCCCTTTGTCTGCGTCTTTTCCTGTAATTCTTTTTACTGCTTCTTGTACTGCTGGAACTCTTGTAGAACCACCTACTAGTAATACTTTGTGAATATCATTTGGTGTCAATCCTGCATCTTTTAAAGCTTGGTTAACTGGACCAGCAGTTGCTTCTACTAAGTCATGAATTAATTCTTCAAATTTTGATCTTGTTAAGTTGATGTCTAAGTGTTTTGGTCCTGTGCTGTCTGCTGTAATAAATGGTAAGTTGATTTGTGTTTGTTGTACACCAGATAGTTCGATTTTTGCTTTTTCTGCTGCTTCTTTTAATCTTTGCATTGCCATTTTATCAGCTTTTAAATCAATTCCATTTGATTTTTTGAATTCATCTACTAAGTAATTGATAATTGCTTCATCAAAGTCATCTCCACCTAATTTAGTATTACCATTTGTGGCTAAAACTTCAAATACACCATCTCCAATGTCTAGGATAGAAACGTCAAAAGTTCCTCCTCCTAAGTCATAAATCATGATTTTTTGGTCTTGCTCTTTATCCATTCCATACGCAAGTGATGCTGCAGTTGGTTCGTTGATAATTCTTAAAACTTCAAGTCCTGCTATTTTTCCTGCATCTTTGGTTGCTTGTCTTTGGCTATCACTAAAGTATGCTGGTACTGTGATAACGGCTTGTGTTACCTTTTGTCCTAAATAATTTTCGGCATCTGCTTTTAGTTTTTGTAAAATCATGGCTGAAATTTCTTGTGGTGAAAATTTGTCCCCTTCTATGTTTACTTTATCGTTTGTTCCCATTTTTCTTTTTATAGAAATTACTGTGTTGTCTGGATTGGTTACTGCTTGACGTTTTGCAATTTGTCCTACCAATCTTTCTCCATTTTTAGAGAATGCTACAACAGATGGTGTCGTTCTGTTTCCTTCTGCATTTGGTATTACTACTGGCTCTCCTCCCTCCATTACTGCTACACATGAGTTTGTTGTTCCTAAGTCAATTCCTATAATTTTTCCCATTTTCTATCATCCTTTCCTTTTTGAGGTTTTTACCTCTTTATTATTTATTGTTAAAATTTAATAACTTATTTTATGAGTTTATTTAACTCTTCTATTATTTTTTGATTATTTTCTATAAATTGGTCTGATACTTTATCCCTAAATTCCTCTAGACTTATTTCGGCTAGTTTTCGATTGGAAAATTCTTTATAACCAATCTCCTCTCCTAGCCAATCTGGTTTGTCAAAATCATTGGCTTGTTCTTCATTTGGAAATTCTACTTCTGCTGTTAAAAGTCCTTGTAAATAGCCATAGTAGATATCCATTTCTACTTCTAAATTATTTGGTATTGGTACTACTATTCTTGTCTTTGTTATAATGTTACTTATTTTCTTTTTCAATAATTTTTCATATAATTCTTTTGTGATATTGCTTTCTATTTCATACTTTTTTCCAATTGAATACTGATTATCATATTCTATATCCCCTTTTGTCTTTACTGTATACACATATTCAATTTCTTGCTTGCTTTCTACTTTTCTAATTCTAATAATTGTATTTTCATCTTTATACAGAAAAGCTTGTTCTATTTGCTGAATTTTTTCTATATGAATATCACTAGGTAAGTATTTCACAGCATACTTTCTTTCAATTTCTTTTTTCATTTTCACTCTCCTAAAACGAATTAAAAATAATTATTTTTTTTATTTTTCATTCGTTTTAATTAGCTACTACAACCATAGAATGCCTAATTACTCTATTTCCTATTTTGTACCCCTTTCGATATTCCTCTGCAATTTCTTTTTCTCCTAAATTTTCATCTTGAATGCTACTAACCGCTTCATGAAGCTCTGGGTCAAAAGTTTCTCCTACTGTTTTGATTTCTTCTACTCCTTTGGAAGCTAAAACGTCTTTCAATTGTTTTAGTACCAACTCGATTCCCTTTTTGTATTCTTCATCTCCAGTTTCCACTTTTACTGCATTTTCCAAATTGTCTACCACTGGAAGAATTACTTCTACTACGTCTGAAAGAATAGAATTGTACAGTCCTTCTCTTTCTTTACTGCTTCTTTTTTTGAAGTTTTCAAATTCTGCAAGAATTCTTTTATATCTGTCCTCTAGCTCTTCATAATCCTGTTTTGGTACCATGTCTTTCCCTTTTACGGTTTCTTCTACTTCTTGCTTTTCTTCTAAATTTTCATTTTCTTCCATCTTATCACGCTTCCTTTCTTATTTTCTATTCGTCAAATTCTTTTAGTTTTTTATTGATATATTTCATAACGGAAATTACTTTTGAATAGTCCATTCTTTTTGGACCAATAATGCCTATGGTTCCTAAATCATGACCATTTACTTTATGTTTGAAAGTAACAACACTAAAGTCTTTTAATTCTTGTTTTTCGTTTTCTTCGCCAATATAAACATTAATGTCTTCTGCAAAACCAGAGTTTAACATATCGGCTACTAGTTCTTTGGTATCTAATATGTTGATAAAGTTTTTGGCTACTTCTAAACTGTTGAATTCTGGCAGGTCAAAAGATTTATTTGTTCCTTCTAAATAGATTTTATTTTCTTCTTCTAATACTTTTTTGATTTGCTCAATCACAGGCTTTATGACATTTACACTATATGTCATCTCATCGTATAAGTATTCTTCTAATGGTCTATCTATGGTTTCGATTGGTTGATTTTTTAGTTTGTTATTGAACATATAGTTCATGGTTTCTACTTGTTTTTCATTGATGTCTTCGTCAAATTTGATAATGGTTTCTTTGACTAAACCAGTGTCTGTTAATATAACTGCCATCATCATTCGTGTTCCTAATAATACAAATTTGATTTCTTCAATTAATTGTGTGGTTGTTTTGGGTCCAATAGAAACGGTTGTATAGTGGGTTACTTCTGATATGGTATTGGCTGCTATTTTTGTTAAGTCTTCTATTTCGTTTACTTTGGTTTCTAGTTTTTTACTTATGTATTTGATTTCTTCTACACTTATGTCGTTGTCGTTTAATAGTTCATCCACATAGTATCGATAGCCTTTTGCTGATGGTATTCTTCCACTTGAGGTATGTGTTTTGTCTAAGAATCCATTTTTTTCTAGTTCTGACATTTCGTTTCGAATGGTAGCACTACTACATTCTAATCCATGATTTTGGGTTAGGGTATTGGAGCTTACTGGCTCTGCGGTGCTTATATATTCTTCTACAATGGCTTGTAAGACTTTCTTTTTTCTTTCATCTAACACTTTTTTCACCTCTTTTAGCACTCTTTTATTTTGATTGCTAACTCTTTATATATTATACCCTCTTTTTAGCACTTGTCAATACTATCTGCTAATTTTCTTTGTGAATTTTTTGTGAACATTTCCTTTCACACTAAAATAAGCATATTTTATCTTTTTTTGGTTACATTAATATAAAAAATAAAGGAGGAATTACGATGGACAGTCCTGGATATATTTTAAACGAAATTAATAAAGGAATCAAAATGGGAATGGATTCTATTTCCAATGTTTCTGAAAAAGTACAAGACGATAACTTCAAAAAAGATTTGAAATTTCAATATGATAAATACAACGATATTCTAAATAAAGTAAATACCCAGTTAACCAACTATGATGATTTTCCAAAAGAATTAAATCCTATGCAAAAAGCCATGGGATGGATGAGTGTGGAATTCAATACCATTGATGACAAAAGTACTTCTAAAATTGCAGAAATGATGCTCCAAGGAACTAATATGGGAATCATTAAAGGGGTTAAACTTTTAAATCATAATCCAACTACTGATGAACCTGTTAAGAATATTTTAACAGAATTCGTTCAATTTCAAGAAAACACAGTAGAACAATTAAAAAAATATTTGTAATAAAAAAGCGAGCCTAAGTTTTGCTAGCAAAGCAACTCTAAGGTTCGCCATAATTATCTTGCACTGAAGGTTTTCTTAACCATTACACATCTAACGTTAAAAGTCCTCTTTTTTAACGGTTCTCTTCTAAAGCTCTTTCCATATCTTGCTCATTCTGCTCATAACTTTTAGTAATTCTATCGATTTCTTTTTTTTGTGCCTGCTTTTTACTTTCCAAATTCATCATAAAAGCCATCAGCATAATCATAACTATCATTCCAACTCCCACAACAAATAAAGTAACAGAACCTCTTTCTCCTTTGTTTTTCATTTTGGTTATCCTCCTTATCTTTTTTTAAGCAATTCAAAAAATCTTATTTGTTTTTCTTCTAGTCCTTGTGAATCCTCGAATTCTATCTGTCCCTCTCCGTGGTTTAATAATTGCTTTTCTGCTAAAACATTTTTCAATCGCTTGGCTAAACTAAAAGCACCATTAAAAAACTGTACTGGGCCTAGTATTTCTTGTATCTCCTCTTGTACCAATGGATAATGGGTACAACCTAGCACTACATTTTCTACTCTTCCTTTATAATCTTTTAATAATTCTTGTAAGCATTCTTTGATTTCTTTCCTATTTCCTTTTTCTATTTTATCAGCTAAACCAACACATGGCAATAGAAAAGTCTTATGATTATCATATTTTTTTAATAACACATTAAATCTTTCACTTTGAATCGTTCCTTTGGTTGCCATCACTAAAGTTTCTTTATCATAAGCATAATCATGAATCATTTTATAGGCTGGTTCTATGGCAACAAAAATCATTTCTGGGTATTTACGTCTTAAGAATTCTACTGCCTTGCTACTTGCTGTATTACAAGCAATTACAATTGCTTTACAATCCTTCTTTATAAAATTCTGTACAATTTTATTACATAATATTTGTACTTCTTCAGTTGTTTTATCACCATAGGGATTGTTTTTAGAATCACTGTAATAACTGTAATTTTCTTCTGGTAAAACTTTTATCATTTCTCGCAGTACTGTTACCCCACCAATACCAGAATCAAAAACACCTATCTTACCCTTTTTGTTCATTTTACGCTTCCTCTTCCTCCTTTTGGATTGCTGGATGAAAGGCTATTATGCTTTGGAAAATGACTGGCAAGAATAATAACCCAAAGCCAAACAAACCACCTCTTCCAAACTCTTTTGCCAAACAAAATCTTTTCATAATAGCAATAACACCCATTACTAACCATCCCAAAATTGGTACTAGCCATAATAGCATAAGCCATGGTGATAATCCACAAACTTGATACATTACAATTTGTCTATAAACTGGTATAATTGCTGCCCATCCAGGCTTTCCTGCTTTGGTATAAATTCTCCATCTAAGAATGGTTCCATAAATAAATAAAATGATTAAGACTAGAATAACCGTTTTTACAATTTTATTAGATAATACTACTTTAGTTGCTATCTCTACCTTTTTTTCATTTGGCATCTCTTGTACCATACTACTTAGTATCTCTTCTGGTTTTTCTCCTTTTTCTATCTTTTCTTGAATTTTTTCAAAATCGATATCATTTTCTATTATTTTTCGAATTTCTTTCTCATCTGTCGTTCGAATAAAATTAGCCCCTGCTTTAATAAGTTCTTTATCCACTCCTTGTGCTTGTATTTCCTTTGCATTTTCTTCTATTATATCTGCCATATCTTCTGGTGAATATTCTTCACTTATTACATCATATACTTTTAAAATATCTTCTTTTGTAATATTATTGCTATCTATGTTCCTAGCATAATACTCCATTTGTTCTTGTAACATTTTGGTATCAGTTACTGCCTGCACTTGCCCATAGGCTTGCTTACATAGTGTTCCAACACACACTATCATAAAAATTGCCACACTAATTTTTAATATTACTTTTTTTAATTTCTTCATCGACTTTTCTCTTCCCTTCTTTAATTTGTTCCTATTATACCCTTATTTTTTGCAAATGGCAAGGGGGCAATGGGGACGTTTAATTTTGGAGAAAAAATTTGAAAAATAAAAAACCACACAGAAC
>CANPHV010000060.1 GCA_947573965.1 uncultured Clostridium sp. | reverse complement strand
TAATTTATTATACACTCTCTCATTAAATGTGTCCATATATCTATTCTAACACCATCCTAATTTTTAATATTTAAAGAAATATCCTTCTTTGTTTTTCCCTGTATTTTCTTTTACTTCATAATTCTTTACCCCTCTATCGTCAATATTATATAATGCTCCTTGCACACCCTTATGATTTAATTCAATTTCTACTATCTCATTATCGTGGCAATATTGAACAAACTCATTAATTCTATTTCCTACATACGCATCATTATCTCTTGTATTCTTCAAAATAGTACTTAACACTAAACTAGCATTTATTAGCATAATTATACTTACTAAAATCCCTAATCCATATTTTATTTTTTTATCTTTATTCCATAGCAGATAAGTAAGTACAAGTATTGGAACAGCATAGAAATATGGAATATATCTTGCCCAATAATTTCCATCTAAAGCTAAAATAAGTATAGTTATGATTCCTAATATGATTAAATATGGAACTAGCATATCCCACTTTTTGTTTCGTACCAATTCTATCACAATATATATTGTTCCTATCATAGAAACTATAAATATTACACTAAATAATGGTCCAAATCCGCCAACTCTTATATCAGGAATACAATAATTTTGTATTTCTTCTTTAGACATTGTAAATGGCATTTTTAAAGTTGGTTGTACATTTTCTTTTGAATAAGTTGGTGATACATTTTCTCCTTTAGAAAACATAGATATTAGAAATATCTCTAAATGGTTTTTATCATTAAAAGAGGTTGGTTGCTCCATCACTACCATATTTTGAACATGTCCTTCTCCATACAAAGGATATAAGGGATGACCATGGTCTATCATATTCCTTGTATAAGAAGAATATCCTACTATTCCTATTGATACTAGAACTGTTACAATATAAAACATAGTATATTTTTTGACTACTTTTATAAACTCTTGCTTTCCTTGCTTATAAGCTCTTATCAGCCAATATACATAGAATGCAAAGCAAAATATACCTGCAAATGCTAACCCTGTAAATTTAATGTTAATACATAATAAAATACTACTTGCTAATACTAGCAAATTTTCCTTTTCATGATACTTTTCTTTATCACTTTCCACAATGCATGCATATAATATCAACAATATTGACATCATTAGTGCCCCATCTACATAGTAATTAAATATTTGTACGATTGTTATAGCATTAAATGCTAATAAAATAGAAACAGCTAGACTAGTCAACAATCCCCTTTTTTTGTCTTTGTATAAATAGGAAAATAGGATACCAAATGCAATATACATAAGTATAACTGTATATCCTTTTCCACTTTCTATATTTCCTGTAAAAGCATAAATGACAGCAGCATAAATTTCTGTTCCTTTTGCATAATGATCTATCCATAATGTATTAATGTTATCTTCATCTGTATCAAATACATTTCCATTTTCTTCTTTAAAGTCTTTACTATCTTCATAGGTTGGATTCCATCCATTTTTCATACTTCCAATCGCTAATTTATGATAAGTATTTCCATCTGCTGTAAAGTCATATATTTTACCTTCTATAAAAGTTGTTGCTGTAAATAGTATTATACCTAAAATGGCTGCTACTATGCTTATCTTCCAATTATCTTTTTTATAGAAAAGCATATATACCATAATTGTTAATATTGTTATAACTGGTAAATGTATTGGGGTTATTGTTACACCAACAAAAAACAGTAAAGTAGTTACTATTAATATTAATACTGTTTGTACTAATAAAAATAACGCTGACTTTTTTATTATATCTACTATATTATTTATTTTTTTCATTTCTATTTCTCCTTATAATTGTTCTGCAAATCCTTTTTGTAATTTATTAAATATGATATATCCTATGATACAAGCAATTATAGAACCTCCAATTAAAATTAGCAAAGGCACAATATCTATCATGGTATGATTATAAAAAATGTCTCGATAGCTATCGATAATATATGTCATAGGATTAATATTTAAAATCCATTTAAATTCTTCTGGTATTACGTCTGCTGCATATACAATTGGTGTAGCATAGAAAAATAGTTGCAAAGCTACTCCTATTAAATGTTGTAAATCTCTTATATATACTGAAATACTTGATACAATTAAACTAATTGCAATTAACAATATATATTGTGCTATTAATATTAATGGATAAAATACAATATATTTACTAATACCTACGCCCCCAAAAACAACAAATGCAATTATGATAATTGTTGAAATCAAAAAATTAGCTGCTTCACTCGTTACAATAGAAATTGGTAAGATTTCTCTTGGAAAATATACTTTTTTTAATATATTTCCATTTTCTACCATCGTAAATGCTGACCTTGTTATAGCAGATGAGAAAAAAGTCCATGGTATCAATCCACAACATATAAATACTGCATAATTTTCTTGCGGATTCCTTAGAATCAATTGAAATACAATAGCATAAACTGCAATTTGTAACAACGGATTTAAAAATGACCATAAAACCCCTAGAAATGAGTTTTTGTATTTCCCTCTTATTTCTTTTTTCACATTTGTTTTCAATAATTCTCTATAGTTATATAACTCTTTAAATACTTTTAGCATCTTTACTCCTTAATTTTTTATATTATTTTTCTTAATTTTTCTTTTATTTTGGCTTTTTTCAATAATTTCATAATTCCTGTTTTTTGTAAAAATTTTATAAACCCTCTCCACAATGGTATGTTCCATAGCTTTCCTTTCAATCTATCTATTTTGTATCTTCTTATATTTTCATTTTGGGAATAGTTTCCTCCTTCTTGTGGAAAATAGTTTCTGATATCTAATTGATTGTACATAACAATCAATTGTTTATATAAATCTTTATTTACAATTGATTTTGAATCTACATTTGTTCCTTTTTTTACAAACTCTTCGAATTCTTTTTCAAAATTTCCCACCATGTTGTTAACAGTATATCCATCCAATATCTTTTTTCTACAATTATTTTTTATATTTTTATCTTTTAATACTTCTTCTATTGCATTCACATATCGATTTATTTCTTCTTCTGAATAATTACGATTATACATTCCATCTTCAGCAGTTTGCATGTTTTTTACAACTCTTCCACATGTATTATCTACTAATTCTTTTTGTCCTCCTACATCAGCTGTTACAACTGGTATTCCCATTGCTAAAGCTTCATAGGTAGTAATGGTTAAACCTTCTACTAAAGAACAAATAACACTCACATCTGCTACTTTATAAAATGGTTTTACATTATTTTGCATTCCAAAAAATATTACATTTTCATCTATTTTTTCCTTCTTAGCTGTATCCTTCATTTCTTTAAGCACTGGTCCATTTCCAACTACCATTAATAAAACATTTTTGTTCTTTTCCAATATTTTTTTTAAAATCTTAACCATAAGAATTGGTCTTTTTTCTTCTGATATTCTACACAAAAATAATATTACTTTTTTATCTTTTAATTTATCTCTTTGTTTATATAAATCTTGATTATGTGAAATTTCTACTTTATTACTATCGAATTGTTCTTCATCTACCCCGATATATACTGTTTTTACATTGTCGATTGTTCTATTCATCTTTTGCTTCATTACTTCTCTTAAGTTTTTCGTACAGGTATAAGTTCTGTCTAAAAAGCCATCAATCGCTATTGAATCTCTTGGATATTCTCCATTTCTCCATCCCCAATTTGCACTATGTAAATAATCAGTAAAAATCACTCCTGGAAATTCAGATTTTAACCATGGTATCACATAAAAACCAAAATAACTATTAGACAACATAGCTATATCTATATTTCTTGATTGTATGATATAATGTATAAATGCTGGCCAATCCTGTCTATGTAAAAAACTTGTTAAGTCAAAAACCTCCGCACATTTTTCAATTTTTTGTCTCCATACATAATTTGAAGTTTCTGTTGTAACAACAGTAATATCAAACTTATCCTTATCTAATCTTTCAATCAAGTCTAAATTGAACTTGTCTGCTCCTCCTACTACAAACCAAGGAAATATAAATAAAAGTCTAATTTTTTCACCTTTTTTATTAATCGGCTTTCTGTCCCACGAAAAGGTATAAGGATAAGAATCGTAGTTAGATTTTGTTGTCGTAGGAAATTGAATTGCATATACTTCTTCTTTTATTTTCTTTGCTTGTTTTGCTATTTCTTCTTTAGCATGTTGGTCTTTTTTCTTATCTTTATTAATAGAATCTAAAATTCCACCTTCTTTTTTCTTTCGGTACCAAAATCCATAATAATTCATACGAATTGGGAAATATCCCTTCTCTAGCATCCTAAGCCATAAATGCCAATCTTCATGTACATCTTCATCAACAGCCCCATACCCTCCAACTTCTAGTAATACTTCTTTTTTGATTAGAGAACATACAGGTATAATGTTTTCTTTCTTTTCCGTCTCTATATTAAATATCTGCTTCCAAAGAAACTCTTGTCCATCAAAATTAACCAAATCAGCATAAACCCAAGAGGCTTTTGGATTAGTTTTTAATGTCCAATAACTACATTCTAACATAGTTTTATCTATTACATCATCAGCATCTAGTATAAACAGTAAATCACATTTTGCTTTTTTTATAGCTGTGTCCCTTGTTTTTATTCTTCCTTGGTTTTTTTCATTAAATATTTTTATTCTATGGTCTAAACTAGCAATTTCTTCTAGTATTTCTTTCGTCCCTTCTTCTGTACTCCCATCATTTATAATAATCCATTCCCAATAAGGGAATGTTTGATTTAAAATGGAATAGGCTGTTTGTTTAATATAATTTTTGCAATTATAATATCCTGTTATAATACTAATAATTGGTTCTTTATCATTTATTGGTTGGTTCTGATTTAGTATTTTCCCTGGAACCATACTATAATCAAAATACTTTTCTTCCTCATTCATTTAATATGCTCTCTCCTTTATTTTGTTTCCTTTATATATTCCTCAACTACTTCTTCCGTGTTTCCATCCATTTTTATTTTTCCATTGTATAACCAAATAGTTCTATCACATAGTCTTTTTACTGACTGCATACTATGCGTAACAAATACCATTGTTTTCCCTTGTTTCTTTAATTCTAACATCTTTTCAAAACATTTATTTTGGAAATGTTCATCTCCTACCGATAAAATCTCGTCAATTAACAAAATGTCAGCATCTACATTAATGGCAACAGAAAAAGCTAATCTCATATACATACCAGAAGAGTAAGTTCTTACGGGATTATCAATAAAAGGTCTTAGTTCAGAAAATTCAATAATATCTTCTAATCTTTCATCAATTTCTTTTCTAGTTAGTCCAAAAATAGAAGCATTAAAATAAATATTTTCCCTTCCTGAAAAATCTGGATGAAATCCTGCCCCTAATTCAAGTAAGGAAGTTAATTTTCCGTAGGTTGTAATTTTTCCTTTATTTGGATAAATTATTTTGGTCATTAATTTTAATAAAGTCGACTTTCCACTCCCATTAGTTCCTATTAATGCTACTACTTCTCCTTCTTTTATTTCAACATTAATGCCTTGTAATACTTCTCTTTTTTCTCTTCTATTTCTTGAAAATAAAAATAATAATTTTTCTTTTATAGTATTGGCTTTGTCTAAATATACGTTAAAGTTTTTATCTACATTATCTACTATTATTTTATAATCTTCTTTCGATTCTTTCATTTTTACATTCTCCTTTAGGCTAATTATATCATAATAATATAAAAAATCAACCATTTTTTCCGTTTTATACCAGTTATTATTTTGGCAATTTTGCTACTATATTTCCATCTTCTACTGTTATATATTTTTTGAATTTCATTTATCTTTTCTTGTATTTGTATATCTTTTTCCTTCATTTGTGTATCTTTTTGTTCTATTTGTAAATCTTTTTGCTCTATTTGTAAATCTTTTTGCTCTATTTGTCCCAAAAAGAATTGCTTTGCTTCTAACAAATCCTTTATTTGTTTATTCAATATAGAAATCTCTTGATTTTTCTTATCTATTTCTTTTTCTGCTTCTATTCCTTTTATAACATTAACAACTATTTCTACTGTATTATTTTTTATCAATTCAAAGAATTTTTCTCTGCTTTTTGTGTATTCTACGGAGTCTGTTAAGCAAGGATTGGCGTTTAGGATATCTTCAAAAGTTGTTTCTTGGTATTCCATTTTTTCTTGTATCTTTTGAAAAATTGCTTTTCCTTTTGTAGAATTAAGAATTACAGCTGATATCCCTTTATCATCATCCATTTGAGGAAATACATTTTCAATTCCCCAAAAGTCTCCAATAATAATATCTGCACAGTTCTTTTTATCCAATCTCATTTGGCAATTGTAACAAGATTCCCTTAAGAAGTAATTTTTCAAAAAACCTTGCATATAAATATCTTCCGTAAATGGAATTGTCTCTTTTTCACCATCTTGATATTGATATAATACACTATATTTGTGCCAACCAAAATCCTTATTTCTAAAATTAACATTCTCTAAGGTGTCGCTTTTCCCCTCTACATATCGTTTCCATACTTTCGGACTTGGTACCCCATGACAGATTATAGAAAGACAAATTAGGCTTTCATATGTTTTTCCCAAATACGACTGTAAACCTTCAATTTGGCATGGTGTTCCTGTAAATAATACTTTTTTCTTTTCTTCTAAATCTTTTTTCACTTCTTTTAAAATATCATCTATTTTACTTTGCACATATTTTGACCCCATTATTTTGTATAAGTCTTCTACTTTACTAATTCTTACATGTTTTGCTTCTTTTTTCTCTAGGGATACACCATATACAGCACCATTTTCCTTTATGATTTCTTTTGCTATGGCACAAACTACACCCCCTGAAGAACTGTTTTTCCTATCGGTTTCTGTTAAATTTTTTACGGCATAAAAGGCTGGTGTTTCATATTCATTTTTATAAACTTTGTTAGCTGGACATATTTTTCGGCATAAGTTACATTCTGTACATTTTTCTTTATCGATATGTGGATATAAAAATCCGTCTTCACTTTCTATCATTTGGATAGCTCCGTGTGGGCATATGTTTTTACAAGCCTCACAACCAGTACATTTAAATTTGCTTGTAACATATTTTTTATCCAAAGCTTCTAATCTTTTTAATGCTTCAACTAGTTGATTGTCTGCTTTTTCTTTATAGACTGGTATTTTTTCTTCTAAGATTTTCTTGATTTCTTTTTCATTTGTTACGATAAATTTAAACTTATTTAGTAGGATTTCTGGGGTCATTTTATCTACTGGTACTACATAGTTTTCATGTTCACCAAATAAATCCAAAGCAATTCCTTTCGATTTTACGCTATATCCAATTACAAGGGTTGGCACTAAGCTAGAGTATCCTGCAATACTAGCATGGGTTCTTGCTGCAATTAGATAACTACAATTGGAAATCACATATTTTAGTTCTTCACAATCATAGATTCTTTGGTCTAATATTCCTATCCTCTCTTCTGTTTGGTATAATTCTTTTACCATTTTCAAAGAGTCTAAGTCATTGTTTCTTTCGATATATACATGAGGAATCAAACAAATATTGTTATCTGTTTCTTTTAAGATAAAATCAATTAAGGCTTGGATACTTGCTAAAATATTATTTTCTTTTTCAGTATATTTTGAAATTAGGGGACTAATATTAATTCCAATTACTTTTTTGCCTTGTTGAAACACTTGTGGTAATTCTACTTCTTTTTTCTCTAAAGAAAAGGCTGTATCTGGGGATAACATTAGTCTTTCTTTAGCTACAAATTTTTCTAGTGCTTGATAGGTTAAGGTTTCTCTTGCAACAATTACATCAAACGTTTTTAAGTCTCTTATCATTTCTGCTGATTCTATTTCTTCAAATAAAGAGGTACACCAAAATATGTTTTTCTTGTTTTTTGCCTTTATTTCTTTGTTTATGGTATAAATCCAGTTTGGTTCCCCATAACAATAATTATCTCCTCCTACGGACATACAGATATCTGCGTTTTCAATTTCTTTAAGGCAATCTTTTTCATATATTTTTTCAAAATTGGTATAATCAAAAGGTATGGTTTGATAGTATTTTATTTTTTCTTTTTCTTCTTCGGTTAGTTCATTTTCTTGATAATATCCTTTTACATATTTTGTGATAATGTCTTTGTAATATTGGCTGTCATAGGCTAAGTCATTGGTTGATAGGACAATTTCTCCTTTGCCTATTTTTTGTATTTTCTTTATGGTTGTGTTTACAATTGCTTCGCATCCTTTGTTTAAAAATGTACTTTCTCCATATAATAAAAAGTTCATTTTAGCACCTCTTTCCCCATTTTCTTTCTTTGTCATTTTATCAGGATTTTTGGGGTTAGTCAATCATTTGCATAAAATAAAAACATCCTACTTTGTTTTAGGATGTTATTCGTCATTCCAATGTTTTAATTTATATTTAATATATTCTCTTTGTCTTACGTCATATTTATCTTTTATAATTTTTAAATATTTCTTTTTTTCTAGAATGGCTACCTTCTCTTATTGTTACATTATATACAATTTTATCAATATATCCTGATTTTGCTTTGTAAACTGCTGGTAAGATATTTTGCCAATTTTGCCCTGCTCTGTTAATATAGATATCTTTTCCTTTATTTCTTTCAAAAAATCTTTCTGTCCTTATCATAATTACGCCACAAAAACAATAAGTATCTTCTTTAATGTAATTTAAAAATAAATCTGTATTTTCTGGATTTTTACTTTCTCTAATCTCTATTATTTCTTTTTCAGGTGTATCTTTTCGAAATGCTACCTTTGCTCTAACAACATCATATTCTTTATGCTCATGAAAAAAACTTACCATGTTTTGGATGGCATCTTTTTCAAAATAATCATCTGCATCTGCCCAAATTAAGAATTCTCCTTCTACTTGTTTTAACCCATTGTTAGCCACTGTTGCTTGTCCCTGATTTTTTTGTTTGATATACTTTAACGTTATATTTTTGTCTTTTAATTTCGTTTCATACCCTTTTACTACTTTTTCTGTATTATCCGTAGAACCATCGTCTATTAAAATAAATTCTATATAGGTTGCCATAACAATCATAACCACCCGTAAAACGGGTGGTTTGCTCTAAGCCTAGAAGGCTTTTGTT
>CANPHV010000059.1 GCA_947573965.1 uncultured Clostridium sp. | reverse complement strand
AAAATAATTGCTTTTTTCTATTAAACCATATTTTTCTACTTTTTTCAATACTTTTAGGTCTAGTTTTCATCGCAACATTCGACATTTTCCTACAATATTAAAAATAAAAAAGACGAAATTTTAAATCTCATCTTTCTTATTATTAAACATAGCTATCAATGCTTTCCTGTAAATATCTTTTACCATCTCATAACCATTCTCTGTCAATTGTGAAAAAATAGTAGCAAAAACACCAGCATTAACTTCCATAACATATAACTTACCATCTACTGTTTGAACAATATCAATAGTTGCAAAATTCATATTTATGGCTTTCCCTGCTCGAATTGATAGATTTTCTATTTTTTCATAGAGTTCTCCTTTTTCTAGTACCTTTGGAATAGAACCACCACTCAAATTATGTTTCCAAGAAATTTCAACAACTTCATTCTGCTTTGGTATATAAGTCATATCTATTTTTTCTAGGTTTTCTTTTACCACCTTTTTATCTGGCAAATGCAATTGTGTCACTAATTCATCCATCGTTGCTTGTCCATTTCCCACAACCACTGGCTTATTCTTCCCATAAATCAAATGAACTTGACCATTTAAATAAAATGTTCTATACTCTGTTTCAATGCTATAATAGGGACATATACTAATGGTGGAATTATATTGAAATAACTTTTCAATTGCTATTTCAAGTTCTTTCTTTGTATAACAAAGTTCAATGCCTTTTCCTTCACAACCACGATTTGGCTTTACCACCAAACATTTATGTTTTGAAAATTCCTCTGCCACTGTATCCCAAATGCCATCCTCTGTAACATATCGACTCATTTTAGCTGGATTAAATAAAATAGTATGTTCTATCACTGGTACCTTTTGGGATTTTAGTACTTCATAAGTAGCATACTTATCATCTGCAATTTCACTACTAGAATGAGGATTAATATCAAAATGATTTCTTGTAATGTGTCTTACTTTTCCGTCTTTTGAAAGTTGAAGAACCCAATCATTAGACAACTTTTCTAAAGTAATGTCCATCTCTTCGCATAATTCTCTTAGGATGCCATCCAAAAATCTTTCTTTTTTTTCCTCCATTATGCTTCCTTCTCCATTCTTTGTTCATTTTTAATAATTGTTTCAATGATTTGCACTGTTTTTTCTAAGTCGTCATTTCTTAGTACATAGTCATATAAATTCGTTTTTGATTCTTCATAATCAAATCGATTTAATCTAAGTACTACTTCTGCTGGACTTGGCTTATCAATTCTTTCTTCTAGTCTTCTTTTTAATTCTTCTTTTGCTACCCTTAAAAAAATAGTGACTACTCTCGTATCTTCTTTTAACAATTCTTTCAAGTGTTCTGTTCCATTTACGTCAATATCTTTTACAATTACTTTTCCACTTTTTATTTTTTCATTTAGTAGTTTTCTTGAAGTTCCATAATATTGATTATGATGGATATCATATTCATAAAACTCTTCACGTTTTATCATTTCTTCAAATTCTTCTCTACTTACAAAATTATAGGTTTGTCCTTCTATATCGCCTTCACGCATAGGACGAGAAGTAAAAGATGGAAGTGATTCCACCTTTTCCATCCTTTTAATCAATTCTTTTTTTATCGTATCTTTTCCTGCTCCTGCAACGCCTGATAGTATAACTAACATACAATACTTACCTTCCCTTCTGCTATTTCATTAGCAGCTAGCGTTACTGGTGATTCTTCTTTTACTTTAGTTTTTACTTCATCTCCTGCTGCTATTTGTCTTGCTCTTCTTGCTGTGGCAATTACTAATTCATATCTGTTTTGTGCTTTGTTTAATAATTCTCCTACTGTTGGTTTTACAATCATTTTCTAACCCTTCCTTTCTATTTTTCAAAATCTTGTGAAATTGATTTATCAATTCTTCCTCCTACTGTTTCTGGTTGAACAGCAGATAAAATAATGTGACCTGAGTCCATAATTAAAACGGCTCTTGTTCTTCTTCCATAGGTTGCATCTACTGCCGTTTTGTTGTCTTTGGCTTCTTGTACCATTCTTTTAATTGGTGCCGATTCTGGACTTACGATGGCAACAATTCGGTCTGATGATACAATATTTCCAAACCCAATATTGACTAATTGCATTGGTTTTCCTCCATTTCTCTTTCAAATTATTCGATGTTTTGTATTTGTTCTCTAATATTCTCTAACTCTGTTTTAATATCAATCACGTCATTTGTAATTTCCAAATGATTCGCCTTAGAACCAATGGTATTTGTTTCACGGTTCATCTCTTGAATGATAAAATCTAATTTTTTCCCAATCGGCTCATCTGTTTTTAAAAGCTTTTCAAATTGTGAAATATGACTCTTCAATCTTGTTACTTCCTCTTCCACAGAGCATTTGTCTGCATAAATCACAACTTCTTGTGCTAATCTTGTTTCATCTACTTCTTGGTTTTTTAATATTTCCTTTATTCTACCTTCTAATTTTACTACATATTCTTCAATAAGTCCAGTAGAAAGTGAAGATATTTCTTTTACTTTTTCTTGAATCGCTTGTATTCTTATTAATAAATCTTCTGCCATTTTGTTTCCTTCTACGGCTCTCATTTGCACTAGCTTGTCAGTTGCATGGCTAACAGTTTCTATTAATTCTACCTTAATCGTTTCATCTTCTTGGTTATTTTGAATGCTCAAAACGTCTGGGAATTTAGAAATTTCCGTTACTTCAATATTGGCTAAAATGTCTTCTTGTTTGGCTAATTTTTTTAGTTCGTCAATATAGATTTTGGCAATTTCTGTGTTGATTTTAATTTCTTTTCCTTCACTCGAATTGTTTTCAAAAGTAATAAAAACATCAATTTTACCCCTTTTTACTTTGGTCGCAATTGCTTTTTTTACTTCTTCTTCTAAATAGCTTAAAGTCCTTGGCATTTTTACTGAAATATCTAAATATCTATGATTTACACTTTTGATTTCTACTTGGTATTCTTTTTGGTCTTGACTTAAAGTTGCTTTTCCATATCCTGTCATACTTTTTATCATTTTCTTTTCCCTCTTTTTTTAGATTTTTTGTGTTTATGATTTCGCTCTTTTTCTGTTTCTTCTGCTTGTTCTTTCTTCTCTTGGGTTTCTATTTCCTCTTTCTGTTCCTGTATTTCTTCTACTTCTCCATTTCTTTTTTTGGCCTCTTTTTTGATTGGTTCCTCTTTTTTTACGATTTCTGGAATGTCACTTAAACTATTCAAATAGTCTCTTTTTTCTTTGGTGTATAATATAATTGCTTTTAACACATAGTAAATAGAAAAAATGTAAGATGACGTTAATAAGTAATATCTAAAGTCATAGCGAAACATGGTTATCACATGCATAATCGATAAACTGTGCAAAGATAATACTAAAAATTCAATTCCTGTTATGGCAATGCTTCCACTATCTTTTTTATAGGCTCTTTCGAAAAAGTAAATCCCAATTACTAAAAAAGCCCCTGCAAATACTTCGATATCTCCTAGTAATCTTTCTTGTTTCATTGTAGAATGTGCCAAATTTAAAATGATAAAGTAAAACATTATTCCTATGGCTCTTAGGATATTACTAAATATTTTCTTTAGCATTTCTTGTGATATTTCTTTTGGGATTTTTTTCTTTTTGCCTTTCTTTTTTTCTGTTTCTACTAAATCTGTTACCATTGTTCTTCAACCTTTCTTTTTTATTCAAATTCATACATAATAACACTTAGCATTTGCAATGCCACTGTTTCTGTTCTTAAAATTCGTTTACCTAAGGTTACCACTTTAGCACCACTTTCTTTTAAAATGGCTATCTCTTTTTCATCAATTCCACCTTCTGGTCCAATGACAATAGCAATTTTTAAGTCTTTCTTCTTTCCGATTGCTTTTAATTTTTCTAATTCATATCTTAGTTTATTTTCTTCTTCCTTTTCATAGGCTACTAATACTATATCATATGTTTGGCATAAATTACAAATATTTTTGATAGAAATAATATCGTTTATTTGAGGAATTTGATTTCTACCACTTTGTTTAGCTGCTACTTCTGCTATTTTTTGCCACCTTTCTTGTTTCTTTTTTTTATCTTTGTCATTTAATTTGACAACACAATATTTCATTTCAATTGGCGTAATATCATACACACCTAATTCTACTGCTTTTTGAATAACAAGTTCCATTTTATCGGCTTTCGGCAAACCTTGGAAGATGCTTACTTCTACTTTGGCTTCTACATTGGTTTCTAATTCTTCTATGATATTAGTTAAAATGGCATTTTCTTCTATGTTAATAATTTTACATAGATAATCTTTGGCGGTGTCTGTGTTACATACGATAATTTCATCTTCTATCTTTTTTCTTAATACATTTTTAATATGGTTTACGTCTTTTCCTTTTATTTCAATTTGCTGGTTTTGTATTGCTTCATTTCCCACAAAAAATTTTGGCATGGCTTTCTCCTTTTTCTCTCCTGTTTATCGCATTATTATATCACAAATATAAAAAATGTGAAACAAATTTCTGTATTTTTCAAAATTTGTTTCACATTTTATTCCTTAATAATTTTCTGCTTTAATCTCAAAATAAGCTTTTGGATGAGCACATACAGGACAAATTTCTGGTGCTTGTTTTCCAATCACAATATGTCCACAATTTCTGCACTTCCAAATTTTATCTCCATCACGGCTAAATACTAGTCCATCTTCTACATTTTCTAACAATTTCTTATATCTTTCTTCGTGTTCCTTTTCTATTTTTGCTACTTCTGAAAACAAAAATGCAATATGGTCAAACCCTTCTTCTTTTGCTTCTTTTGCCATTCTGTCATACATATCTGTCCATTCGTAATTTTCTCCTTCTGCTGCTGCTTTCAAGTTTTCTGCTGTTCCTTGAATTTCTCCTCCTTGTAATAATTTGAACCAGATTTTAGCATGTTCTTTTTCATTGTCTGCTGTTTCTTGAAAAATCGCTGCAATTTGCTCATATCCTTCTTTTTTAGCTTTGCTTGCAAAATAAGTATATTTGTTTCTTGCTTGTGATTCTCCTGCAAATGCCTCCATTAAATTTTGTTCTGTTTTACTTCCTTTTAATTCCATTTTTATCACATTCCTTTCTTTTAGTATTCTTGATACTTTTCCTTAAAATTATGCGATAAAACTTTCAAAAAGTCAAGTGTTTTTCCTATTTTTAATACGAACTATTTAAAATCACACAACTTTTTGGCTCTCCATTTTGAAATATTAAAATTTCTAAAATCAACCTTTTCTTCACTAAGTTGCTTATATCGCTTGCTTGCATATTCTTTGACTTCATCTTTTAGCTCTTGTTCACTATTTTCCATATCCATAAGACTAAGTATTGGTTCTATTCCATCGGTTCCTGTTTCATACTTCAAGTAACTTATGTCTATTTTTCCAGTAATAGCATATCTTTCCACATTTCTTTTGGCAATGACATAGTTAAAGTTAGCAAAATTAATTCCTACATAAATCACAACAAGGATGCTAAAATATACTTTTGGTAAATTAATTTTCTTATTTAAAATGTAAAGAATAGTTGGAATTAACAATATTGCTTCTGTAAATAGCACGCAATAAACCAATAGTCTCAAAAGTGTATAACCATAAGCACTTTCATAAAAATACATACGAATGGCTGCTGAAAGTAATAAAATGAAAGTGAATAAAATCATCATACTACTCATTACTTGAATATATTTGCTTTTTTTATCTTGCCTCTTAGCCATTAAAATGGTAACTAAATTTAAGACTGATACTATCATTAGTTGAAAAAATCCTTGTCTTGCATAATTGGCATAATTAATATCGACATTTCTCATAAATAGTGATTTTATTTGTATGATACAAAATACAAGATAAATCATATTTAGCACCCCTACTATCATTTTTATGGTAAAAGTATCTTTTGGGGTTTCTTTATTTTTAGTGATTTCTTCATGTTCTTCATACTTACTAACAATGAAATCAAAAAATCACAAAAAATAAACAAAAGCACAGATTACCCAAATAAGTCTGACGACTATTTTTGATATTTTGATTTCTCCTACTATCCTCATCAAGTCAAGTATCAAACCGCATAAACATGTTTCCAAATACTTCATCTGCTGAGACTAAAAGACCTATAATTACCAAAGTAATGGGCATAGTTATCAAGGTTGCTTTTACTACTTTTTTTAGTGTGGTTCCTCTTTTGGTATTCATGTTAATTTTTAGTTTGTTTTCTATCATCTGTCTTATTTTCTCAAAAATTTCTCCCATAAAACTTAATGGTTCGAAAATCATTTCTATGATTTCGTTTATCCATTTCCAGCCCTTGTTCGTGTTTTGGTTCCTATAAGTGATTATCATGATGACTACTAAAATAGGAATAACAACCATATTAATGCTATTGAAAAATGCATTGTCAAATAATACATAAGTTAAAGATAATAATAAAATAGGAATAATTAGTAGTTTTGCTTTTTTATTTCTCTGTTTTTGGTTTTTCTTTATTAAGTCCATTAGAAAATAAGTTATTGGAAATACAAACAAAAACATAGATAATCCTATCTCTTTTTCTAGAAATAAGGTTACCCCCCATATGCTAAAAATAATGGCTCCTGTTATAATTGGTACCATATTTTTCACTCTCCTTCTTTATATTCTAAAATGTCTCCTGGTGTACAATTTAGGACTTCACAGATTTTATCTAATGTTGAAAATCTTATCGCTTTTCCTTTGTTCGTTTTTAAAATGGATAAATTGGCTGGTGTAATTCCAATTTTGTCGGCTAATTCAAAAGAACTGATTTTTCTTTTTGCCATCATAATATCTAAATTTACAATTATCATTTTTCTTCTCCTTGCTATATCGTTAATTCATTTTCTTGTTTATATTGGGTTGCTTCTTTAAATAGTTCTGCTAATACATATAAGGCTATAGAAACACCTAAAAATAGGATACTTAAGAAAGATAACACTAGAATAACTAAAATATCATATGATTTTGCTAGTATCATTTCATAAAGTAAATCTAATAACCACAAAATGCTTTCTATCAAGGCTACTTTTGCTGTGTTTTTCAATATAATAACATTGTCTTTACTAAATGGTTGATTGTTTTTTAATGAATCAAATAATTTTATGAATTGTTTGACTATAATTAGTAATACGATTCCATTTGGATAGATGATAAACATACTAGCATTTAATTGTGTTCCAAATGCTTGTAAGATAAATGGTAAGATTGCTAGGAAAATAATTCCTCCATAAAAGGCTATTTGTAATAGTGTTTTTAGGATATCTCCCATTCCTTTTTTTCCTGTTATTTGCATAAAAAAATACCTCCATAATTTTTATTATGAAGATATTATATCTTTCTTTTTTCTGTTTGTCAATATTTTTTTATCGTTTTTCGATATTTTCTTGGTACCAATGGCGTAGTTATTTACAACTTTTTTCTTTTATCTCCATTTTGTACAATTAAATACCACATTACGCAATATTTGTAAGAAAATTTGTATTATACAAAATAATATGATAAAATATAAAAGTAAAATGTTTTGACTTATTTGAATATAAGTAATTTTCAAAGTAACTAATAATATTTTAACACAAACTAAAAGGAGGAAACACGAATATGAACTTAATGCAAAACGAAAAGTTTAAAAAAATAATAAGTGAGGTTGATACCGATTGGTCAATAGAAGAAAGGGTTCGGTATGTACTTCAGAAGCTAGGAATATGCGACGAAACAATTATTCATATAGTAACAGCAGGAGTAAAAACCGAAAATCTGGACCGATATACTCTTTGGCAAGAATCAGGATTTTTAGAAAATCTTGATGAAAAATGTAAAGAATTATCTGATGCCATTAATAATTGGAACAATGATATTGAGGCAAATTGGACCGTAGAAGAACGGTTAATGTATGAACTTCAAAAACTAGGATGTAATGAATCAATTATTCGTATAATAATGGCTGGAGCGAAAATAGCCAATTTATACGAGAATACTCTTTTAGAAAAATCAGAATTTTTACAAGATTTTCAAGAATTATATTCCGCAATCAATACTTTCATTGAAAAACAAGATGCTGACAATAAAATTGGCATAATTACTTTTATTAGAACTTTACAAGAAAATATTATGAAATCCAATGAAATAAAAAGAGTAATATGGCTTTTCCAATAATTATTAGTTATTACACCAAAAAAAACACACAATAATTTGTGTGTTTTTTTGGTGTAATAGGACTTTGACCTTGTCATAAGCCCTAACCTCCTATGAGTTGTGTCATACTAACACAACTCGTGGGCTCTGCGAGGCAATAAACATTTTACAAAAAAAATCATCCATTTTACTGAATGATTTTTGTATCTATTCTATTGTTTCGAACAGAAACGTCATTGGTACCGATGGTGGGACTCGAACCCACATGGTTTCCCGCTGGATTTTGAATCCAGTGCGTCTACCAGTTCCGCCACATCGGCATATCCTAATTTTAAAATATCGATTTCACTGATAAGTTATCTATTGCCAAATAAAAAATATGTACTTTACTATATTAGCACATATTTTTTTCTTTGTCTATATTTTTTGCAAAATTCTTGCTTGTGAAAATTGCAAATTATCTATCCATCTCATTTTCTAATTCTTTTAAATGCAAAATTTTCTCATGTAATTGGTTTAAGTAGTCTTTATTATCTCTATTTTCATTTACTTTTTCAATTAATGCTTCCATCTTATCCCATTGTGTAATGCCTTTTGTTTGTATCTTATAGTTGCTTGATTGCATACTCACATAAATAGAACGTTTCTTATCTTCTAAATATTTAATAATTCCATGGAAATGGTCTACCTCTTTTTCTTTACTCTCTATCGCAGTAACTACTGGTTCTGGATTTACTTCTACTTTTATACCTTCCATAAAACTATTTTTCTCTTGTTTTTCGTCTTTTACTTCTTCTGATTGTTGTTCCGCTTCTTTATTCTTCTTTCTCCATTTATAAATGGTTGATGTACTAATACCAGTTTGTTTGTTAATTTCTGCTACCTTTTCTCCCTTTGCTAATTTCTGTTCTACTTTTTCCTTGATTTCTTTTAAATACGTCATTTTTTAACATCCTTTCCCTCTTTTATGTCGCTATTGTATCATGCATTTTTATTTTTTTCAAGAGATTTTTAACTTTTCTTCAACCTTCGTATGTGTCAAGTAAATGTAGGCAATTTTTTTATCTTTTTTATAATCCTTCA
>CANPHV010000058.1 GCA_947573965.1 uncultured Clostridium sp. | reverse complement strand
AGCATTTCATAATACTAGGTATTAACACATAAATTTTTAAGCGATTGCCATACAATAAAATTTGAATTTTTTCCCATTTTGAAGCTTATTATTATTCTAAATCCTTTTTATTTAATATCATTCTCTGTCCGACAACAGCTAGCAATTGTTGAATTAAATTTTGATCTACTACATTTTTATAATTTCCATTCTCTAACTTATAAATAAATTCCATTTTATAGCTTCCTTTATATTCTTCAAGATTATCAATGTTTTCTAATTGTTCAGCTATATCTTCAATTATGTAATAATATTTCTCATTTTTGTATTCAATATTATCTATCACTAGCCATTCTTTTTCTGCAAACTTTATCCTAGTTTTATATGTCATTTGTTTATCCTCCCTACATTTCTAATTCTTCTACTGGTTGGGTATTTTCTTTAGTTTCCTTATCTTCTTCTTTCTTTAGTTTATTATCTACTCTCATAGTTTTTCTTATATTGTTAGTTCCTTGTTTTTGTGCTTGATATAAAGCATTTCCCATTGCCATTACAACAGCTGTATAATCTATACCTTGCTTTAAAGCAGGCATTGCTGCTTTTGCTGCTAAATTCACATTTGTTTTAAATGGCACTTTTCCATTCTTAAAGAAGTCAACAACAGCATTCATATCAGCTTTACTTCCAAAAGTAAATGCTGAATAATCAAATTGTGGATGACTAGCTAGATATTCTGTACTTCTTGCTTGTGCATTTTGATTTACTTTATTATAATAATTAACTGCCTTTTCTAATGCTTCTATGTTATTCTTTTGATTTATTAAATCTTGTGCTTCTCCTGTTATTTGAGCAGCTTCTTGATGTATCTGAGCATCCTCTGCACGATAAGCCTCATCAAAACGCCAATTTGTTCCATCTAGATTAGCTCTTTCCCCTTTGTCAAATCCTGCATTTATGCTTTGTCTTGTAATAGCTTCTTCTGCTTTAAGTGCTTCTGGAGAATCTGAAATTTTCGCTTCTCCTCTTACTTCTACATTTCTTAATTGTTCATTATTAGCTATATTATCTCTCATTTGATTGTAAACTCCTACAATTGAAGTAGCAATAGCTATATTAGATAATAATAATCTTCCTTTGTTTTGTTGTCCTTTATCTAACGTTTCCACAGGAGATTCCAAACTATATTTTCCTATATCAATATAATTTCTTTCTCCTCCTTTTATTACTGTTTGTTCTCTAGCCTCTTGTTGCATTTTTCCAGTCATAAGATGCACTGTTTTTAAATCTCCTGCTTCAAATGCTTCTCTCCTTTTTTTAGCCAATTCTGCCATTTGTGCATTTTCATTTCTATTATCTGGATTAAATTTTGCTAATAACCATCCAGATATATTTCGATGTGAACTAGATTTTTTCTTTGCACCTTCATCAAAAACATCAATTTGTGTTTGCCAATCTTTAGCAGCATCAATTGCAACTTGATAATTATTTACACATTCATTATATTGTTCTACTTGTTTTTCTGACCATTTATCAGGATCTATTTTCCTTAGTTCTTGCATTTGCGCATAACTTTGTTTAGCAACTTCCCCAAACCCTTCAATTATACTTCCATTTTCTTTGCCTAATCTTGTCCTTACCACATCTAAATAAGCATTATTTACTTTATATTGCTTCATAAATTGTGGTTCTAAGTAATCTGTATCAAATGGATCTTTTACTCTTCTACCATATGTTTTATTTAATTCTTCACTTTTTTCTACTAATACTCTAAATTCTTCTTGGCTTAATGTATCTATATTTTTTTGTATTTCTTCTATTTTCTGATCTGTTTTAGATAATTTATTTGGTAGTATACTTGCTCCTTTTATAATTGCTTTCATTGGCACTAATGCTACACTTAACGCTTTCTGTAAAGTATCTTCATTTTTATCTGGAAGTACTTTCATGTGAGCCCATTTATTAAGCATATGAGCAATACTTCCTACATGCTCTGTATTCGTTGAATTATAAATTTCCCAAAAAGATCGAATTGGCAATTCTGTTCTTCTTCCTTTTAGGCTTTTGTCTTCAATTCTTGGTATATCTTTTCTTTTGTCTTCAATTCTTGGCATATCTTTTCTTTTATCTTCTTTTTCTAATAGTTTTTTCTTTTCATTTTCTAATCTTTCTATTTCTCTTTTAAAGTCTTTTACTTTTTCTTCATTATTTTTATATTTTTCCATTAATATCTTATATTTTTCTATATCTTTTTCAATACTTGCTATTAAATTTGCTTTATTATTTTCTTTATCTTCCCTTTTTGCATTATCCTTTTCATTAGTGTTCTCATCTTTTTCTTTCTCTTGTTTCTCATATTGTCTTATTGTAATTGCTTTATCACTTTTATCAACCAAACTTAATTGTCCTAAAAATAAAATGTACTCTTTTTCTATTCTTTTTTTCATATCACTTTTTTGATTAATTTGTTGAGCTACTATTTTTTGTTCTTTTTCTTTTTCTCTTAGTTGTCTTTCTAAATCAATTCTTGCTAATTCTTGCTGTGTAGTTTCTAATTCTATTCCTTCAAATTTTTTTAGTTCTTCTTTTATTTCCTGTATTTGTTTTGCATAATCGTCATACTGCTTTAATAATACATCTTTTTTTTCATTCTCTTCTTCTTCTCCAATTCTTTCTTCTTTATCGGCTCTTGCTCGTTGTCTTATGGATTTCTTAGCATTTTCTAATTGTTCTTTTCTTTTTATATTTTCTTCATGTTTTCTTTTTATGTCTTCAATCTCTTTTTCAGCATTTTTTATGTTTTCCATATATTGTTTAGTTTGTTCCTCAAACTCCACATGTTCCTCTTTACTATTCAAGTCAATTTCTTTCATATCACCTTTAGCCATTCTTTCTAGCCTTTTTGTTTTTATATAGCTTTGGATTAATGTATCGTTTGCTTCTATAACTTTTTGTAGTCGTTCTATTGTTTTAGTTTTATCGGTTACATCTAATTTTAGTAATTCATTATGTACATTTACATATCCTTCTATATAATCTTTAAACATATTATTCTCCATCATTTTCTCCTTTCAACTATAAAATATAGTTACAGATTTTACACCTATTATAAATTATAGCAAATTCTGACAAATATTGCAATAGATTTACATAAATTTAATCAATTTGTCATATACTGGTAATAATTGTAACAATTCCCAAAAAGAAAGAGAAAAAAGCAAATACAAAATTTGTACTTGCTCTATATCTTCAAATTCTCTAAACTTCTCTTAGCCAAACTTAAATAGCGCACCTTCTTATCTCGAATTCTCTTGCCCTCTAGTTCTGGCAAAATTCCAAAATTAGCATTCATCGGTTGGAACTTCTCATTTGGAGTCGAAACATATTTTGCCAAAGCCCCTATCACAGTATATTCTGAAAAACAGCTCATCTCAAAATCACCTTTAAAATTATGAATAGCATTTAAGCCAGCCACCAGTCCAGAAGATATAGACTCAACATAGCCCTCTACCCCTGTAATCTGACCTGCAAAATACAAATTAGGTACATTTTTTAGTTGATACCTTTCGTTTAATAATTGACTCGAATTAATATACGTATTACGATGCATCACACCATATTTTACAAACTCAGCTTCTTCCAAACCTGGTATCCTTTGAAACACTCTCTTCTGCTCGCCAAACTTCAAATTCGTTTGAAAACCTACCATATTATAAAGGCTCGCTTGTTTATCATCTTGTCTTAACTGTATCACAGCATATGGCCTTCTAGCGGTTCGTGGGTCATCAAATCCCACTGGTTTTAAAGGACCAAAACGCAAAGTGTCTAAACCTCTTTTTGCCATAATTTCAATTGGCATACACCCTTCAAAAATTTCTCTTTTTTCAAATTCGTGTAAAGTTACAACTTCCGCTTCTACTAATTCTTTGCAAAACGCCTCATATTCTTCTTGCTTCATAGGAAGATTGATATAACTTTGTTCTTCTCCTTCTTGTTTAGCTAGCCTTTCTTTCCATTCCTCCACCGTTTCTTCCTTTTTCTTTTCTTGGCTATATCGGTCGCCATAAAAAGCAACCGCAAAATCAATACTATCCTTCTGAATAATAGGAGCTGCTGCATCATAAAAATACAATTTATCTTGCCCCGTTAATTCTTGAATTTGGCTAGCCAAACCTTGAGTCGTCAAAGGACCTGTCGCAATAATAACAATTCCCTCTTCTAGCATCCCTTTGATGTCTGTTACTTCTTCATTTATTACTTCAATATAAGGATTGTTTTTGATTTCTTCGGTCACCCTTTTCGCAAAAACGTCTCTATCCACAGCCAAAGCTTGTCCTGCTGGCACCTTTGTTTCATCTGCTATTCGAATTAGCAAAGAATCCAATCTTCTTAATTCTTCTTTAAGCAAACCACAGGCATTCGTTAACAAATTTGACTTAAACGAATTGCTGCACACAATTTCTGCTAAATCTTGGTTGCTATGCGCTGGTGAATATTTTTGCGGCTTCATTTCATATAGTTTTACTGGTATTTTTTGTTTGGCTATTTGATAAGCAGCTTCACATCCTGCTAAGCCTCCTCCAATAATTGTAATATAATCTTTCATTTTTTCTCTTTCCTTTTCTTACAAACAAAATACAGCATACAATGGAATAGCATAAATCTGGTTTGAAAATCCAAAATTTCTAGCTGAAATTCTAATGGCATAAGCTGGCTTATATTTCATGATATAATTAGACATACTTCTTGATTTAATATGTTCTCCCGCTTTCACCTCAATTGGTATTACTTGATTTTCTTGTGCTATCATAAAATCAATTTCCATTGTTTGTGTTGGCTTATAATACAACAAATCTATTTGTTTGCTTTTTAGTTCCTGTGCTACATAATTTTCTGTCAAAGCTCCTTTAAATAAGTTATTTTCGTTTAATTGAATATCTTGATAAGAGACGTTAGCAAGTGTTGCTAATAATCCTACATCATTTAAATATACCTTAAAATTAGTAGCATCCACAAAAACTCTAAGAGGTGTCTCTGGTCTTTCTAATTTATTAGCTTTATATACTAAGGAACTCGCCACTAACCAATCTAATGGTAATTCATAATCCCTTCTGTTAGCTGTAGACTTTACCAAATTGTATTTAAACTTAGTATTTTCCTTAGCTAATTGTCTTGGTATGGAATCATATATTTCATTAATTTTTATTGTTTCAGCTCCACTTGTTGTATATTTTCTCATATCTGCAATATAAGCTGTAATAATAGAATTGTGAATAACCCTTTCCAATAACATACAATTTTTATCATGTTCGATATAATTTAAAATAGCTTGTGGCATCCCTCCTACATACAAATAGTCAATATAGTATTGTTTTGCTTTATCGTGTAGAATATCCGCCATAGGTTTTTTTTGATTAAAACATTTTCGTATTTCTTCTGCTAAAGTTATTTCTCCAATCGCCCATAAAAATTCCTCAAAATCCATAGGATACATATTTAATATTCTAACCTTTCCAACTGGAAAAGACGTTTCAAATCGATGCAATTTCACCCCTAATAAACTTCCAGCTGTTATGATACGATAATTTTCCTTTGCTTCGCAAAAATATTTTAAGGAAGTAATTGCTTTTTCGCATATCTGAATTTCATCAAAAAATATAACCGTTTTTTCTATTTCAATTTTTTCTCCTATTAGTACTTCAATTTGACTCATGATTTCTTTCGGTACTAATGTATGTTCAAATATAGAAGAAAGTTTGGTTATGTCTTCAAAATTCAGGTATATGTATTTCTCATAATTTTCTTTGCAAAATTTTTCTATGATATAGGTTTTTCCTATCTGTCTAGCTCCTATTATCATAAGTGGCTCTTTAATGTTTCTTTTTTTCCAATCTTGCAATTGTTCCAAAAATTTTCTTTTCATCTTTATCCCCTACTTTTTTCTTTTATTTTAACATACTTTTTCTGTTTAATCAATAAAAAAATGAAAAACTTCATTTTTTTATCGATATTTTTTTGAAGTTTTTCATCTTTTTATGTATTATTAAAATTTAAGCAAAAAGGTTCATAATTTCCTCTCTTGACAATTTATTGATAAAAGAAGTCTTGGTGTTTAGCATATTATCTACTAACTCTGCTTTTCTTTGTTGTAATTCGTAAATCTTTTCCTCAATCGAATTCTTTGTAATCAGCTTATACACTTGCACATTATTTTTTTGTCCAATACGGTAAGCTCTATCAGTCGCTTGATTTTCCGTTGATAAATTCCACCATGGGTCATAATGAATTACCATATCAGCTCCTGTCAAATTAAGCCCAGTACCTCCTGCTTTCAAAGAAATTAGAAATACTTTAATATCTGGATTTTTATTAAACTCATCCACCATTTTTATTCTCTCTTCTACTTTGGTACTACCAGTTAATTTAAAATAAGAAATTCCCAATTGTTTCAATTCTTTTTCCATAATCTCAAACATAGAAGTATAACCCGAAAATAGTAAAATCTTATGCCCACTATTGCTAGCTTCTTCAATAATTTCCATACACTGGTCTAACTTACTGCTTCCTTCTTGATAATCTTCAATAAACAAACTTGGATGGCAGCAAATTTGTCTTAACCTGGTTAAGGCTGCTAATATTTGCATTTGGCTCTTTTCATAGCCATTGATATCGATTTCTTCTGCTAATTCTTGTTTAGCTTGTGCTAAATAATTCAAATAGATATTTTTTTGTTCTTCTCCCATTTCATTGTTTAGTACTGTTATCGTCTTGTCTGGCAATTCTGTTAATACTTCTTTTTTATTTCTTCTTAACACAAATGGTTCAATTAACATTCTCAATTTTGCCATAGCTTCTTCATCTTCCCCTTTTACAATTGGGGTTTCGTAGGTTGCTTTAAAGGTTCGATAGCTAAATAAATATCCTGGCATAATAAAGTCAAAAATAGACCATAGTTCTGCTAAAGAATTCTCAATTGGCGTTCCTGTTAAAGCATATCTCGTGTCTGCTTTTATTTTTTTAATCGCTTTGGCATTTTGTGTGTTACTATTTTTTAAATATTGTGCCTCATCTGCTATAATATAGCGAAAATGATAAGCTTTTTCATCATATAATTCAATATCTCTTTTTAATAAATCATAGGAAGTAATGACTAAATCATATTGGTCTAGTTCTTCAATTTGTCTTTTTCTTTCTGATAAAGTTCCTCTAATGACTAATGTTTTCAATTCTCCTGCAAATTTTTTGGCTTCGTTCTGCCAGTTCAGCGTTAAAGAACTTGGTGAAACCACTAAGCTTGCCCTTTTACTATTACTAACTATTAACTGCTCTTGTCCTGGAATCATATCCTCTTTTTCTTGTTCATTTTGCACATAATCAACAATTACTGATAACATTTGAATGGTTTTTCCGAAGTCCCATGTCATCTGCTAAAATACCACCAAAGTGATAAGCATCCAAAACTTTCAACCATTTAAAACCTGTCTTTTGATAGTATCGCAAAATAGGCTCTAAATTTTTCGGTACTTTCATTTCTTCTAGTTGTTCTTTGTTTAATTCATTTACTATCTTTTTGTATTCTGCATTTTTGGTAATTTCTGTTCCTTTAATGCCTTTTAGTAACTGGTCTAAATATAAACTTCGATTGACTGGTAAACGAATTTCTCCATCTTTGATTTGTTTATAATCAATATCCATACCTGTTATTAATTTATCTAAAAAATCAATTTCTTGGTTTTCCTCTAAATCAATAAAACTTCCATCTTTTAGTCTATGATACTTTTTCTTTAAGGCATATTTTTCCATAATCTCTTGTAGTTCTTTACTATCAATCTCCAGATTTTTTAGGTCAATGCTTAATAAATCATTTTCTACTTTAACACCCATATTCTCAATTTTAGGATGCCTGATTTGCTTATTTTTGAATTTTTCCGTTGCTAATACTTCGAATTTTTGCATATAGTAGTTGATATCTTCTGTTAAAAATTCATAAATCTTGTCATTGTCTGGCAAAATAAATCTTAGGTTCTTATTATCAAACATAAATCCTGTTTTTCGAAATATGTTTAAAGCCTTTGTTTCTTGTATCATGTTTCTTGGAAAATTTAATTTTAACTTTTCATCTAAAGGATTAAATTCTTCTTCTCCATAAATGAATTTTATCTCTGCTGTTAAAAAATCGTTTTTATCAAAGTCTAAGTATAACTTTGCTTCTAAATTTTGGGGTCTATATTGTTCAATTTCCTCTTCTGTCATGTTCTCAATTACAATCGCATCTTTTACTTTGGGAATAACAATCGAAAATAGTCCTGTTAACTCTTGTTTTCCTAGTAACACTTCTGTCATGTAATTTTGTCTAAATAGTTCTAATAACTTTAAGTTCGTTTTTTCAAATTCCTTTGTACAACGATGCAATTTCTTATTTAACAACACATAACGATAGTCCTTCCCCTTCATAATAGTCACATTAAAGATTTCTATGTTGGGTGTGATTACGTATTGGTCTTCGCTCATCTTTTTTAAACGAAACTCTATGTTTGGTTGTTCTTCAGTTAATTCTATTTCCTCTGTGTTATAATCTTTTTGAAAGGCTACTTTTTTCCCTTTTAGTACTTGGAATATGTCATCTATCCCACTATTTCCTAAAATAATACTCGTATCACTTAAGGCTTTTCCATAGTAACGATAATTACTATTAGAATTGGAATTCGCATATTTAATAATCTCCGCATATTGCAAGATAAAATCTAATAATGGATTGCTATCTTCCTCAAACATTTCTCTCGTATGTACAAATTGCAATTTTTCTCCATATTTATAGAATTCTTTTTCTATCATTCTTGTATAAAATTCGGATAAATCTTTTATTTTATACATTTTTTTGTTTCCTACTTTGAATTCTACTCTCATGTCTCCTGAAAATTTATCATAAATAATTTTAGGTTCTAGTTTAATAGTTCCTTTATTTTTCAAAGTAATTTCTTCTTCCTGTTCTATTTCTTCTATTTCCTCGTTGTAAAAGGTATTTACAATTTGTTTAAAGTTTCGATATTGATTGTTTAATTTACTACTATTGTTTTCTTCTTCTGGCACACGACTGGTGTCTTCTGCAAATGTCATAACAGTTGCTAAGGTATGTTTGCACACACCATAATGATTATAATAATCTTGACAATTACAAGTAATATCATCTATTTCTCCATCACAAACAGCAATATAGGTTTTGTAGGCTTCACTTCCCACCACAATTCCATTAATTTCAAAATTTTTACTATTTTTATATTCAGTATTTATAATTTCTACTCTTCCGCAAGCTTTTATATGCTCTTGCTTTTTGAACTCTTTTTTCTCCTGCATCTTTGCATAGGTTTTCTAATATTTTATGGTTTACTAGCATATTTTTTCTCCTTCACTCGGCTTACCATTATATCGCATTTTTACTAAAATTGCAAGCAAAATATGGCAATCGCTTAAAAATTTTTTACCTTAGAAAAATCAAGGTTTTAAATTTTT
>CANPHV010000057.1 GCA_947573965.1 uncultured Clostridium sp. | reverse complement strand
CATAAAGTAAAAAAATTCTCAAAAAAAGTGTCCAAAAACTTGACATAGATCCAGGACATTGAAGAGAAAGGAAAAGATAGTTTAATATGAAAAAAGAGAGGATAAAAAAAAATGCAAAAAAAATACTAATATATGTTATTGTATTTGTAATAATGCTATTACTATTTTGTGCTGGAATGATTGCGACATATGCACTACCAAATCAGAAAATACAAGCTCATATAAGAGAATCTAAAGATTTTATATTGGAATTAAATGGAAATCCTTTATTTGCACATGAGATAAAAAACGGAGAATTAGATTTGTTTACAGACCTGTTAATATTAAATACAGCTATGAATAAAGGAAATGAAGAAGATGAAAGTGTTATAAGAAGAGCGTTTGAAAATTCTAGGTTTTCAAACCAAGAGGGAAATCAATTTACATCATTAGAACAAACAATAAATGATAATAATATTTATAATAATCAAGAATATTCAAGATATTGGCATGGAATTCAAACAATCATAAGACCATTATTATTATTGTTTAATTATGAAGAAATAAGATACATATTGAATATAGTAATATTTTTATTAGTAATGTTAGCTACTATATGTATTTATAAGAATTTAAATATTATTCATGCAATAGCTTTTATGTTCTCAATGTTAGCGGTATGCTTTTTTGTAGTGCCAAATTCACTACAGTATATAGGTACTTTTACAATAAGTTTACTGGGCATAATTTTGGTAAGTATTTTATACAAAAAGAAAAAAACGAAATTATATCCATTATTAATTTTTATTATAGGTGGCTGTACATCATTTTTTGATTTATTGACAGTTCCTATAATAACATTAGGAATGCCTTTAATATTTATTATGCTACTAGAAAACAAGAAAGAATATAACATAAAAAAGATGTTTTTTGAAATGATAAAATTATCAATACTATGGTTCGTTTCATATACAATGATTTGGTTTGCAAAATGGGTAATTGCTTCAATTATTTTACAAGAAGACATTATATCTATTGCTATAAATACCATATTTTTTAGAACGAATGGAAATGAAGAATATCCAGTTACAAGATTAGGAGCAATTGGAAAAAATATAAGCTATCTAATGAATCATGTTTTAATAGCATGTTTTATTCTAAGTGCAGTTATATGGATAATGGCAATGATTAAAAGAAAGAAAATAAACAATATAAAAATAATGTTTTTATTATTTTTAATAGCGTTGTATCCATATATTTGGTATTTTGCTGTTGCGGGACATTCTACTATACATGCATGGTTTACTTTTAGAGCACAAGTTGTTACAATATGGGGAATTTTATCTGTAATGATAGAAAGTGCTAGTAATAAAAAAATGGAAGGAGAAAAAGATGGAAAAAGTAGTAGTATTAATTCCATGTTATAATGAAGAAATTACAATAGAAAAAGTAGTTAGGGATTTTAAAAGAGAATTGCCAGAAGCAGAGATTTATGTATACGACAATAATTCAAAAGATAAAACAGCAGAAATTGCTAGAAAAGCAGGAGCTATTGTAAGAACTGAAAATAGACAAGGAAAGGGAAATGTAGTAAGGGCTATGTTCCGAGAAATTGATGCAGATATTTATGTTATGGTAGATGGAGATGATACCTATCCAGCAGAATTTGTGCATGAGTTGATTAAGCCAGTAAGAAATAATGAAGCAGATATGGTAATAGGTGATAGATTATCGAATGGAACTTATCAAAAAGAAATAAAAAGGAATTTTCACGAGTTTGGAAATAATTTAGTAAGAGGGTCTATTAATTTGTTATTTAGTAATAAGCTTAAAGACATTATGACAGGATATAGAGTATTCAACAAGTTATTTGTAAAAAATATGCCTGTTATGAGTCCTAAGTTTGAATTAGAAACAGAAATGACATTATTTGCTCTAGACAAAAAATTTAGAATCAAAGAAATTCCTATAGTCTTTAGAGAAAGACCAGATGGTAGTGAATCTAAAATTAATACGGTTTCTGATGGGATAAAGGTAATTAAAACAATAATAAAAATGTTTAAAGATTATCAACCTTTCAAGTTTTTTAGTATTATTGCTATGATATTATTGGTAATAGGAATAATAATAGGAATACCAGTATTAATAGAATATTTTAATACATATTACATTACCAAAGTACCGTCTGCTATTTTAGCAACAGGAATTATTACATTAGCGGTAATAATAGCTCAATGTGGAATTATATTACATACAATAGCTAAGCAACATAAAGAAGTTTACGAATTGAATTTGCTTAGATATAAACAGATGGAAGAGATACAAGAAAACAAGAATAGTAAAGGTTAAAAGAAAGCTCCCAAAAGATTTGATTCTTTTTAGTAATACCTGTATCTTGGCGAAAGGAAAAGAAGTAAGATATGAAAAAAATCAGTATAATTATTCCTTCATATAATGAAGAAGAATCTTTACCAATTTTATACGAAAGAATGAAAAAATTAATGGAAGATATGAAGAATTACGAGTTCGAAATTCTTTTTGTTAACGACGGAAGCAAAGACAAGACAATAGAAATTATTAAAAACTTAAGACAAGAGGATAATAGAATATGCTATGTAGACTTTTCAAGGAATTTTGGAAAAGAAATAGCTATGATAGCAGGATTAGATTATGCAACAGGTGATTGTGCAATCTTTATGGATGCAGACTTACAAGACCCACCAGAGTTAATACCAGAATTAGTCAAATATTGGGAAGAAGGCTATGACGATGTCTATGCCAAAAGAAGGTCAAGAAAAGGAGAAACATGGCTAAAAAAATTCACTTCTAGTATGTATTATAAAGTATTACAGCATTTAACAAAAGTAGAAATTCAAAGAGATACAGGAGATTTTAGACTATTAGATAGAAGATGTGTAAATGCCTTGAAGAAATTAAGAGAATCGCAAAGAAATACAAAAAGTATGTTTAGCTGGATTGGTTATAAGAAAAAAGAAGTTTTATATGATAGAGACCCAAGGGTAGCAGGTTCTACAAAATGGAATTATATGAAATTAATCGACTTAGCAATGGATGGAATTACATCACTTACCACCTCACCATTAAGACTATCAACATTTATTGCCATTCCAACTTTTATGGTATTGTTTGTTTATTTTGTATATGTGGTAGCAAAAAGTATATTAGTACACGAAGCCATACAAGCTTATCAAGCAATTATTTTACTTATCCTATTTTTTTCAGGAATTCAAATATTATTGTTTGGTATTATAGGAGAATATCTTGGAAGAATATTTAATGAGACAAAAAATAGACCGTTATATTTAGTGAATGAATATAATGGGGAAAAAGAGAACAACGAAAAATAATCGAAATTTAATTGCTTTAGACCTAATCTTTTATAGGAGTTTATTTATAATGAAAAGAGTTATTATACATAAGACTATTTAGTACGTAATAATAGATTTGAAATAGAACCAATTCTAATTAAAATAATAGAAAAGGAATAGAGAAATCTATGATAAAAGAAAAGGAGAGACAAAATGAAAAAGGTATCGATAGTTATTCCTATGTATTATGAAGAAGAAATTGCACAAGAATGTTACAAAAGAGTAGTAAATAATTTAAAAAAATTGCAAGAATACGAATATGAAATTATTTTTGTCAATGATGGAAGCAAAGACAAAACATTAGCAATATTAGAAGAAATAGCTAAAATAGACAAACAAGTAAAAATAATATCCTTTTCGCGAAACTTTGGACATCAATGTGCAGTAACAGCAGGACTTAAATATGTGACAGGAGATGCTATCGTAATTATGGATGCCGATTTACAAGACCCACCAGAATTAATACCAGATATGTTAAAATTGTGGGAAGAAGGAAATGAAATCATTTATGGAAAAAGGAAAACAAGAAAAGGAGAATCCAAATTCAAATTGCTAACGGCAAAATTATTTTATAGCACTTTAAATGCTTTATCAGATGTAGAAATTCCCAAAGATACAGGAGACTTTAGACTAGTTGATAGAAAAGTAGTGGAGGTGATAAACGAATTACCAGAACATAACAAATTTTTAAGAGGTTTGTTTAGTTGGGTAGGATTTGAGCAAAAAGAAATTGTGTATGAAAGAAAAGAAAGAATTGCAGGAAAGACCAAATATCCATTAAAAAAGATGATAAAATTAGGATTAGATGGCATTATTAGCTTTTCGACTAAGCCACTCAAAACAGTAGGAGGTTTAGGAATATTGTCGATTATGTTATCGATTATCATATTATTTTATGCTATTTTATCGTTCGCTTTTAAATGGAATAATCTAACAGCAGGGTGGACATCAATAATGGTTACCATAACCTTTTTTAGTGGAACCATTTTAATATCATTATGGATGATAGGAGAATATATTGCAAGAATATACGATGAAAATAAAGGAAGACCACAATATATTATTAAACAAAAAATAAATATCGAAGAAAAATAGGGAGGAATTAAAAATGAAAAATATTAAAATATTTGCTTGTCCAACAGCAGAAGAATTCACAAAGGAGATATGTGACTGTTTAGGAGTCGAAATGGGAAAAATCAAACACCAAAAATTTTCCAACGACAACAACTTTGTACAAGTATTAGAAACCGTAAGACAAAAAGACGTATATGTAATACAAACTTGTGAACCACCTGTAAACGAAAGAATTATGGAATTATTAATTACAATAGATGCGGTCAAAAGAGCATCTGCTAAAAATGTCAATGTAGTCATACCATATTATCCATATTCTAGGTCAGATAAAAAAGACCAACCACGTATACCAATTACAGCCAAACTAATGGCACAATTGTTAGAAGCAGCTGGAGCAACAAGAGTTATTACTTGTGACTTGCATAATCCAGCAATACAAGCATATTTTAATATAAACTGTGATAGATTAACTGCAGAATATTTGCTAGAAGATTACTTTAAAGAAAAGAACTTAGAAGATATGGTAATTGTAGCAACTGATGCAGGAAGTTCTAAAAAAGCCTATAAATATTCTGAATTTTTCGGATGTCCAATTGCTTTAGTGGATAAAAGAAGAGACGCCAATGACGATAGAGCCATTGCAGGAACAATCATAGGAGATGTTAAAGACAAAAATGCCATTATCTTTGATGACGAAATTGCAACAGCAGGTTCTATGATGGAAACTGTAAAAGTGTTACAAAAATTTGGTGCCAAAAATATCTATGCAGGTGGAACCCATGGGATTTTATCTGGTCCAGCAATTGAAAGAATTAAAAATTCTGGCATAAAAGAAATGGTAGTAACCAATACAGTTCCTGTACCAGAAGAAAAAAGAATTGAGAATATAACGGTATTATCAATTGCACCATTATTTGCAGAAGCCATCAAGCGTATTAATGAAGAAAGACCTTTGGGAGAATTGTATGAATAAGATTTTGAAAGAAATAAAAGAGCTATATTTGAAATATAAAGAAGTCATTAATTATTTGATATTTGGAGGATTGGCTACTGTTGTTAATTTTATCTCTTACTTTGTTTTTGCGAGATTAATAGGATTAGATGAAGTTATCAGTAGTGGCTTATCTTGGTTGTGTTCAGTACTATTTGCTTATATTACGAATAAATTATTTGTGTTTGATAGTAAAACAGAAACGGCCAAAGCTTTTTTGAAAGAAATGATTTCATTCTTTCTAGCTCGTATTGTGTCAGGTGCTTTGTGCGATGTAGGTACTTTTGCTCTTATGGTAAGGGTATTCCATATCAATGATATTTTTGCTAAGATTGTGACACAAGTAATGGTTGTTATCGTGAATTATTTTTTTAGTAAGTTGATTGTTTTTAGGAAGAAAAAAGGGGTACAATAGAGTAAGGTACAATTAGAAAAAGGAAAAGGAAGTTGAATGGGAATGTATAGGAATAAAAATACGATAAATAGAGAAAAATTTGAAAAATGTTTCTTTTATGGAATAAAAGAGAAAAGAGAAGTAAGAGAAGTAAGAGAAGGAATTTTGCTATTTTCCTCTAAAAAAGTATATGCGAGACATACTGGCGAGAATTGGCATGAAATTCCGAATAAGCAATTTGAAAGCGAAATTATACAAGAAGCCATTGGTCCATATAGGCAATTCTGCCGATTTGTGATATTAAATGATAAACCAGAAATAATAGACCAAGTTGTATGTCTAACTTCTATGGATATAAACGATGATACACCAAATGAATTTATACTTAGACCAGCTATTAAAGTAAAAGATATACCTGGAGCAACAAATATTCGATTAATAGAGGGTGACGACGAAGATATTCTAGATGTTAATATTGAAGATTTAGAACAACAGTTAGAAAAAGAAATACAAAGGCTAAAAGCAGAAGGAAACCTGATTGAAAGTAAAGCAGGAGTATTTTTTGGAAGAGAGATAGAAAAAGCTTTAAAGGGAGGCCCTCAATATATTTATGGAAAAGGATTAGTAGGAGAAGATGCTAAACCAAAACAAATGTATGAGATTTTGAAGCAACTAGAAGAAATAGAGAGACAAGATGAGGAAGAGTATTTAGAATATTTGTATTTAACTAAGTTTGCAAGAGCTGTTAATAGGGGGGATAAAGAAGAAGCAGAAAGAATAAAACAAAAAATAGAAGAAAGGGCAAAAAGGAAAGAGCAGGATGAAAGGGAAATAGAATAAAACAATCTCAATCTTGGAATAAGAATTTACATATAGGGTTGACAAGAAGTCCTTATTGCTATATAATTTCTCTAGTGGAGGTGAGATGGTGGAACAAGTATTACAAACTATACTAGAAGAGATTAAAGGCGTAAAAAAAGAAATACAAGAAACAAAAACAGAATTACGTAGTGAAATACAACAATCTGAAAAAGGATTACGTGAGGAAATGCAGGAGATGAAACAGGAACTACGTGGAGAAATGCAGGAGATGAAACAGGAACTACGTGGAGAAATGCAAGAGATGAAACAGGAACTACGTGAGGAAATGCAAGAGATGAAACAGGAACTACGTGAGGAAATGCAAGAGATAAAGCAGGAACTACGTGGAGAAATGCAAGAGATAAAGCAAGAACTACTTAGTGAAATGGATAAAAGATTTACAAAACAAAGTAAAGAAATAGCACAAGAATTACAGCAAATCATGATTTTACAAGAAAGAAGAAATAATGAATTTCACGAAAGACTAACCAAATTAGAGGAAGGGCAGAAAGAAATATTATTAGAAATAAGAAAAATACAAACAGAAATTGGATGGTACAAATACAAAATAAGCAAATTAGAATATGTGCAAGGGCTAGGAAATTAAGTTTGATATATAGTTATATCAACTTTTTTCTAATTTAAGTTCTATACAAAAACTAAAAAATGTGGTAAAATAGAAAACATAGAACAATAGCAAAGGAAAAGGAGAAAAGCAAAATGGAGAAAAAAAGGATATTAACAGGAGATAGACCAACAGGAAAATTGCATATTGGACATTATTTTGGGTCATTAAAAAAGAGAGTCGAATTACAAAATAGTGGAGAATATGAGCCATACATATTAATTGCAGACGTGCAAGCACTAACCGATAACTTTAACAACCCAGAAAAAGTAAGAAAAAATGTAAGAGAAGTAGCCATAGATTACTTATCAGTAGGAATAGACCCTAATAAAACAACCATCTATATTCAATCTATGATACCAGAAGTAGCAGAATTAACCGTATTTTATTCTAATTTAGTAACCATTGCTCGACTAGAAAGAAATCCAACTGTAAAAACAGAAATTGCACAAAAAAAAGAAATTTTTGGCGAGAGTGTAACCTATGGATTTTTAGGATATCCAGTAAGTCAGGCAGCAGACATTACAGTCTTTGAAGGAAAAATGGTGCCAGTAGGAGAAGACCAATTGCCATTAATCGAACAGACAAGAGAAATTGTAAGAAAATTTAATAGTATTTATGGAGATGTTTTAGTAGAACCAGAAGCAGTATTATCAAGTGGAAAGAGAATTAAAGGATTAGATGGTAACGAAAAAATGGGAAAATCATTAGGAAATGCCATCTATCTATCTGATAATGAAGAAGAAATTACCAAAAAAGTAATGAGTGCAGTAACAGACCCAAATCGAATAAAAAAAGACGATTTGGGGAATCCTGATATTTGTATGGTTGCTTATTATCATAACTTATTTAGTAGTAAGGAAGAAATAAAAGCAGTATGCGAAGAGTGCAAAGCAGGAAAACGTGGTTGCGTAGCTTGTAAAAAACAATTGGCCCAAAATATCATAGAAGAATTGCGACCAATTCGAGAAAAAAGAGCTTATTATGAAGCACATCCAGAAGAGGTAGATAAAATTTTAAGGGAAGGGACAAAAAAAGCACAAGAAGTAGCAAGACAAACCATGAAAAAGGTAAAAGAAGCAATGAAGTTAGATTATTTTGAAAAGTAGAGGGGAAAAAATGTTTATTGATTATACAAAAATCATAATTAAATCAGGAGATGGCGGAAATGGAGCCATGACCTTTCGTAGAGAAAAATACGTAGCAGCAGGAGGACCAGATGGAGGAGACGGAGGTAATGGTGGTAATATCTATTTCCAAGTAGACAAAGATAAAAATACATTAATTGACTTTCGTTACAACAGAAAATTCAAAGCCAAAAATGGAGAAAATGGAAGTGGAAGTCATTGCAATGGAAAATATGGAGAAGATTTATATATTAAAGTTCCAATAGGAACTGTTATTAAGGACGTAGAGACAGGTAAAGTAGTAGCAGACTTATCCGAGCCAAATCAAACAGAACTTATCTTAAAAGGTGGTCGTGGTGGAAGAGGAAATTCACACTTTAAAACACCAACAAGACAAGCACCACAATTTTCAGAAGATGGAGAAAAAGGGGAAGAAAAAGAAATCATATTAGAATTAAAACTATTAGCGGACGTTGGTTTGCTAGGTTTTCCCAATGTAGGAAAATCTACTTTCTTAAAAGCAGTGACAGATGCTAAACCCAAAATTGCTAACTATCATTTTACCACATTAGAGCCAAATCTAGGAGTTGTAAAAACCAAAAATGAAGATGGATTTGTCATAGCAGACATTCCGGGAATTATTGAAGGAGCAAGCGAAGGCGTAGGACTTCGGAATTCAATTTTTAAGACATGTAGAAAGAACAAGATTATTATTACATTTTTTAGACGTATCAGGACAAGAAGGAAGAAATCCAGTAGAAGACTTTTATGCTATAAATGAAGAACTAAAAAAATACAGTGAAAAATTAGCCACAAGAAAACAAATCATTGTAGCCAATAAAGTAGACATTATGCAAGAAGAAACTTTGATGAAGCAAGTAGAAGAACTAGCCCAAAAAGAAAAAATGGAAATCTATAAAATATCAGCAGCAACTAAGCAAGGAATAGAAGAACTAATTAATTATGTAGAAAAAACATTAAAAACATTGCCAAAAGAAGAACTAGTAGAAATAGAAGAAAAAAGAATCTATACCTTAGAAGAAAAACAGGACCAATGGAGCATAAAAGAAGAAAATGGCGTATTCATGGTAACAGGAAGAGCTATTGAAAGACTAATGGGAAGAATTAATATCGAAGACAATGAGTCTATGTATTATTTACAAAAAACATTAAAAAACATGGGAATTGAGCAAAAACTAAAAGAAATGGGTGTATGCGAAGGAGATACTGTAATTCTCGCCGATTGGGAACTAGAATGGTACGAGTGATGTCCTATTAGGGACGGTTCTTTTCCGACATTTTGCCACCATTAGAGGGCGGTTTTTATAGAAAGTTT
>CANPHV010000056.1 GCA_947573965.1 uncultured Clostridium sp. | reverse complement strand
CATTTCATAATACTAGGTATTAACACATAAATTTTTAAGCGATTGCCATAATTTTCTTGCTTTTTTCCTTATCTTATAGTAGAATACACTAGAAGAAAAGAGAAAAATAGGAGAGATAAATGAAAATAGATTGGAAAGAAATTATAAAAGAAAAAAATAACCCCAAAACCATTGCTATATCCATCATAGTAGCCATTCTATTATTAGCAATCATAACAACAGTTATCATTTATTGTGTAAACACAGAAATAAGAGAATGGATAGACAAAAACATATTAAGAAAAGAAGTCATGCAAGACAAGGTAACAGCCATAGAATTGAAAGAAAGTGAAAATCCAATTGTATATGCCTTCAATAAATACATTGGCGTATTAAACAGAAACAAATTTATAATTTATGGAAATAATGGAAACAAAGAAAAAGAATTAGAAATGGAAGTATCAAATCCAGTATTTAACTCATCTAATCGATTTCTAGTAATGGCAGAAAAAAAAGGAAAAAAATTATACTTAATAACAGATAAAGAAATAACATGGGAAGCGAATGTAGAAGGAAATATTTCACAAGTACATGTAAATAAAAATGGATATGTAGCAGTAGTAATGACAGATACCAATTATAAAACAGTAATTAATATGTACAATCCACAGGGGACTAGAATCTTTAAAACATATTTATCTTCTACTAGAACAGCAGACATAACGATTTCAAATGATAATAAATATCTAGCCATTGCAGAAATTGATACATCTGGAACCATTATCCAATCCAATTTAAAAATTATTTCAATCGAAAAGGCAAGCACAGACCCAACCAATTCGATAGAAAAGACCTATAAAAGTGAGCCAGGAAAGCTAATTGCTAATATCAAATATCAAGATAAGAATAAATTAATTTGTATGTATGCGGATAGAATTAATATGATAGAAAATGAACAAGATAACACATTAACAAGTAATGACAATAAAAAAGTGATTTTTCAGTCAATCGAATTAAACAATCATGCCATTGAAATACAAGAGAAATCATCTGGATTATTTACAGCAGATTCTGTAGTAAGTATCATCGATACAAATACTAAAAATAGCAAAGAATATACCGTAAATGCAGTAACCAAAGAAATTTATACTTATGGGAATATTATTGCTTTAAATTTAGGAACAGAAATTGAATTTATTAATACAGAAGGCTGGTTAGTAAAACGTTATCTAGCCAAACAAGAAATTACAAATATCGTAGTTTCGGATAATATAGCAGGTATTATTTACCGTGATAGAATTGAGATTATAAATCTGTAAGGAGGAAAAGAAAATGGGAATAATAGTTGATTTAATCATTATAGGAATTGTGTTATTATCTACTTTTTTAGCGTATCGAAAAGGAATGGTCAAACTAGCCATTGGTTTGTGTGCTTTTGTTATTTCGATTGTGGTAACTTTTGTACTATATACACCAATTGCTAATTTGGTAATCAATGTAACTAGCATTGATGAAGCCATAGAAGATATCATTTATGAAAAAGCAAATGATATGTTAAAAGAGGATACCCAAAAAGATACAATAACAAGTCAAATAGTAGAAGATGCCAAAAACGAAATGTTACCAGAAACAGCAAGGACATTAGCAGTTAGTATTGTAAAGGGTGGCGTTATGGTGGTTCTATTTGTAGCAATTAGAATTGCATTAATATTCATAACTGTTTTAGCAGATGCTATTGCAAAATTACCAATCATCAATCAGATTAATAAAACAACAGGAACGATTTATGGAGCCATTAGAGGTATTTTGATTGTATATGCTATACTTCTTATTTTAGCCATACCAGGAAAAATCAATCCTCAAAACTCTTTAAATACTGGTGTAGAGCAGTCTATCTTAGGAAAAGTAATGTATGAAAATAATGTCTTAAATGTGTTTTTTTAGTGAATTTTATTGCTTTTTAAAATCAAATTTGCTATACTAGTACCATGAAAATTTTAGGAGTGAATCATTTTGAAAAAGAAACAAATGAGCAAAAAAGATATTAAAAATAGTGAAAATAGAAAAAAGAAAAAAAAGAAAAATACATGGAAAAAAGTAATACTACTGGTTTTATTAGTCTTATTAGTAGCAGGAGGCGTATTTGCTTATAAAGTACAACAAAATGGTGGAGGAACCTCTGGAATGCTAGCAACAGTATTAAACACCAAAAAAGATTTGAGCGAAATTAAAGTTCTTTTATTAGGAATTAGTACAGACCAAGACAATGTAGAATTAACAGACACGATTATTGTAGCATCCTATAATCCGAATACACAAAAAGCAACCTTGTTATCCATCCCTAGAGATACCTATACAGGAAAAAATACAGCAAGAGCAACAGCCTATGAAAAAATCAATGCTTTGTATGGTAGAAAACATAGACCAGACGAAACCTTAAAAGCAGTCAATGATATTACAGGATTAGGAATTGAATATTATGTGGTAGTGAAAACAGAAGCATTAATCAAATTAGTAGACGTCATTGGTGGTGTTACCTTTAATGTTCCAATTGATATGGACTATGATGATACATCACAAGATTTGCATATTCATTTAAAAGCTGGAGAACAATTACTAGATGGAGATAAGGCAGAGCAATTAGTACGTTTTAGACATAGTAATCCCGACAAATATGGAAGAATGACTTCTTATCCAGCAGAATATGGTGATAACGACATAGGAAGAATGAGAACCCAAAGGGAATTTATTATGCAAGTTGTAAAACAAACTGCTAAACCAGAAAATATATTCAAATTAGGTGAGATATTAGATGTAGCAAAAGAAAATGTACTAACTAATATTGATTTTAATGTAGCAAAAGATTATATTCCATATATAGTAGAATTTAATACAGAAAATATTTTGACAGAAACTTTGCCAGGTGATGTACCAAGTTTAAACAAGACAAACAATGTTAGCATTTTTGTATATGATAAAGCCAAAACAAAAACATTAGTACAAGAATTATTTTATGATAGAGATATTGTAGAAACAGAAGGAACAGAAGAGGGGGCAGAAAACACGACAACAAGTGATGAAACAACCTCTAGTAGTACAAGCAAAACAGACGTAACAATTGAAGTTTTGAATGGGAGTGGAAGTGCTAGTAATTTGCAAAAAGTAGTAAATCAATTACAAGGTGCTGGATATAAAGTTACTAGAACAGGAAGCACGAATACAACTGCTAAAACAACAATTGTAAACAAAAAGAATGTAAAAGAAACCTTGTTGAAAAATATGAAAGATGTAATAGGAACCGCTATCATTGAAACAAGTGAATCTAGTTCTAGCAAAGTAGATGTAACTATTATCGTCGGAAAAGATTATTAAAAAGGATAAAAGTTTAATTATATTGTCAAATATAATTAAACTTTATCCATACTATTATTAAAATCCTTTAAATTCATAGACATTTGTTTTTTTCTTATGAAAGAAAATACGGTAAATCAAGAAAATAATTAAAATACCAATTCCAATTTCAATCAAATATTCGAACAACTTAGATTTTTCAACTGAATGAGAAGCAATTAAATCTGTTTTATATTCTAATCCATCAATCGTATAGAAAAGCGTTCCTAAATTATCTCCTTGTTCAATTGGTGCTTTAATATCTTCTTTTAAAGTAATCGTTGGCGTTATTTCGTTTTCGGATAAAGAACTTTCCACCAGTGCTTCAATAGAGGTATTGGCTAATAAGTCTAACATTTTAGTATCTTTTGTTCCATTTTTTATTTCTATTTGTGAGACAACATGGTTTTGATTTAATAAAGTTTTAATAGCATAATTATCATAACCATACTCAAATAGAGTCTTGGTTTCGGAAAATCGAGTAGAATTACCATTAACCGTTTTGCCACCTAAAATAACACCAATAAGCTCAAGATTTTCTTTATAACTACAAGATACAAGACAATCGCCTGCTTGACTAGTATAGCCAGTTTTACCACAGGTTAGGTAAGAATAATAATTACGATTATTAGGAATAATCAGTTCATTGGTAGATGTATATTTTCTAACACCGTATTTATTAGTAGCAGGAATAGAGCAAGAGGCTTTACCAGCTAGTTTTCTAAATTCTTCATTTTTGATACAGTATTGCATGATTTTAGCTAAGTCTTGCGCAGTTGTATAATGGTTATCGTCATGCATACCAAAGGTATTGGTAAAATTTGTGTTAGACAAACCAATTTCATGCACTTTGGTGTTCATCATAGACACAAAACTTTCCACAGAACCACCAATATGTTCTGCTAAAACGTTGGCAGCATCGTTTGCTGAATGAACTAATAAGAGTTGTAATAGTTGTTCTAGGGTTAATTGCTCTCCTACTTGCAAAGAAGCAGTAGAATAACCATCTGGTATTGACATGGTAGCATCATAGCTAACCGTAACGGTTTCATTTAAGCTACATTGCTCTAAAGCAAGAATAGCAGTTATGATTTTAGTGGTGCTGGCTGGATACATTTTTTCATTTGCATTTTTTTCATATAAGATTTTTCCTGTCTTATTATCTATTAAAATAGCTGCTTGCGAAATTAGTTTGGGTGGTTCAGAAGCAGCAAAAACGAAAGATGAATTTAATAAGATAAAAATGGTTGTAATTATGATTATCATTTGTTTTGGGAAGGTTAATTTTTGTTTCATTTTCTATTTCTCCTAACTTTTATGTATCTATCATATCTTATTTTTTTAGAATTTTCAATATATATAACTTTAAATAAAATAAAAGGAGGTAAAATTATGTATAATTTGAATAAAAAACAAAAAATAATATTAGGAATTTTAGTAGCCATTGTAGCTGGCTTTGTTTGTTACTATGTATATGCTAAAGATGAGGGGGCGAATACTGTTAATTTAGAAAGTGATTTAGCGATACAAGAAGAAATGACAGGACAGGAAGAGGAACAACATAGTGATGATAGGATTTTAGTACATATTTCTGGCGCTGTTAATAAAGAGGGAATTGTAGAATTAAAAATAGGTAGTAGAATAGCAGATGCTATCGATAAAGCAGGAGGAATAAAAGAAGATGCAGATATAGAGGAAATTAATTTGGCATATTTGTTAGAAGATGGAATGAAGATTAAAATTCCAAATAAACAAGAGAAAGACAAGCAATCAGATACTGTCCAAGAAGAAAATATAGAAAATTATGTGACAACTTCGATTGGTGTTTCGAATGTTTCAAAAGAGGAAGAAAAATCAAAAGATATGAAAAGTGAAAAGGTGAATATTAATACAGCTACACAAACTGAGTTGGAAACTTTACCAGGAATTGGTCCATCAACAGCAATGAAGATTATTACGTATCGAAAGGAAAAGGGGAAATTTATGAAAAAGGAGGAGATTAAGGAAGTGAGTGGAATAGGTGAAAGTAAATACAATAAAATAAAAGATTTGATTGTTGCTAAATAAAATCTTTTATTTGAAGTTAGCTAAAAAATGAATGGAGTTTTTAATGGATTCAATTTCTTTATTTGATAATTTGTTAAAATCACTTGAAATATCTTCGATGAAGGAATTAAATCTATTTTCAAGGGCAGGATTTAATAAGATTCCTGTTGGTTGATTTAAGGCTTGACAAATATCTAAAAAAATTAAAACATTAGGCACTTTATTACCGATTTCGATATTATATAAATAATTAGGAGAAATATTGCTTTTTTCTGCTAAAACTTCTCTTGTATAACCACATTTTTTTCGTGCTAAATAAATCTGTTCTCCAATTTTTTTCATTCTTTCTGCTTTTAAATCTTTTTCGTTCATAAAAACCTCCAAGTAATAAATGATACTATTATTATAGTATTAACTGATAAATGCTAAAATAAACAATAGAAACAAAAACAGACAAAAAGTAACACAATAGTATTGACAAATTATTTCTAAAGAATTAAAATGAAGATAAGTTTGTATCAAAAGATATACAAAATAAGAAAACAAAGGAGGATTTTTTTATGACAAAAAGCAAAAAAATGATGATTTTAGGAATTGTTTTTACTTTTATGTTATTGTTTACAAGTAAAGTAAACGCAGCAGAAACTTTTTCAACAAATGATGGAATTGTAGCTAGTAAAATAGTAGAGGGAACCAATGGGAATATTGAATTTAGTTTTAGTAATATTCCATTAAAGGCGCAAAGTACCTATGAATGGGGAATTGGAAAGACGAATTCAAAAGAGGAGGTGACAAAATGGAATGGATTAAATGATTTTAGTGAAACAAATAAAACAGCTAAACTTAATTTATTGACTTCTGAAAAAGAAGTTTTAAGTGTTTTGAGAACTACAGACGAAGCGTATCTTTATATTAAGGATAGTAAAGATGGAACTTTTATAGTAGATGCTTTAAAGGTAGATTTGACTTTACCTCCTTATCATGCATGTGATTTGTATGAATGGTTAGGTGATTATTATTTTATTGGAGGTACAAGAAATAGTAATACATTACAATGGAGTTGGGCAGTTTATAATATTAGCAATGTAGCTTATAAGTTTGAAAAGGTAACAGATAAAAATATTATTCAAAAGTATAATCAAGCCATTGAAAACAAAACTTCAATAGAAGAAGTATTTTCTATTAATACAAATAACATTGCAACTTTAACAGGATGGGAAAATTGTGTAGGAGATGGCTATATAGGACATACTAAAATTCCAAAAGAAAGACTTCCAAAAGATGATGGATTGTATATTTTATATATGAAAGCAAAAGATAGTGACAGTAAAACAGTATATGGTTATAGAACTTGGCCATCAGGATTAAAGAAGGTTCCAGAGGGAGGTAATAATAACAATACGACAGGTTCTCAAAACAATGAGAGTACAGGAGGAACACAAGGAGGACAAGGAACTACGACGACAAATAAAGGAAATACTGGAATAACAAAAAATACAGATACTACAACAGCAAAACAAATTTTACCAAACACAGGAGTTACGAAAATTATTATTTTAGTAGTAGCGGTATTAGGAATAGCAGGAATTGTAGGATATATTAAATATAAAAACATACCAATAAAATAGCAAAGCGAAAGGGGAAATAAATGAAAGAAAATACGTGGAAGAAGGTAATGCTAATTATTGTAATAACATTTGGTATTATTTTAAATTGTATGCCAGTATTTGCCGATGTAGGTGGTGTACAAAGGTATGATGGTTCAACCTCTAGGTCAAGAACCTCAACTTCTTCTAGAAGTTCAGGAATACCTGTTGGAGGAATTGTAATTATTGTTATTGTTGGAGGAACTGTATTATTTTTCTGGGGAAAGAAAAAAGGTATGGTAAAAGACATTGGAGATATTACTAAAATGGGTGAGGTTTTTAATGAATTTAAAAAAGAAGCTAATTTAGATGGTATCTTAAATCCACAAACAACACAGCAAGTAAACGTAGGAGAAAAAGTAAGACAAATTGACCCTATGTTTTCAGAAGAAAAATTCTTAAATTGGACAAAAGATGTATTTGTTAAATTACAAACCGCTTGGACTAAAAGAGAATGGAGTATTATTCGTCCTTTTGAATCAAATGAATTATTTGAAACACACGCAGCACAATTACAAGAATTTATCCAAGCAGGAAAAATTAATATAGTAGAAAGAATCAATGTGCAACGAGCAACTTTAAGTTCTTTTATACAAGATGGCGACAAAGAAACAATAAGAGTTAACTTAGATGCTGTTATGAGAGATTATATTATAGACGAAAAAACAAACAAAGTATTAGAAGGAAAACCAAAAGAAGACCAATATATGAATTATGTATTAACTTTCGTAAGAAAAGCAGGTGTTAAAACACAAGAAGGAAAAAGTAATATGAGTACAACAAACTGTCCGAATTGTGGAGCACCAACACAAATAACATCAGCAGGACAATGTGAATACTGTGGAAGTGTTATTACAACAGGAGAACACGATTGGGTATTATCTGGTTTAGAAGGAAGATAAGTTGAAAAAGGGGGAATAAAAAATGGGATTAATAAAAGCAGCAGCAGGAGCAGTAGGAGGTACCTTAAAAGACCAATGGAAAGAAGCTTTAAGATGTGATGATATGGGAAATGACATATTAATGAAAAAAGTAACAACGCCAACAGGTGTTATATCCAATAAAAGTACAATTATTGTAGGACCTGGGCAATGTGCTATTGTTTATGATAATGGAAGAGTTATTGATGCAACAGCAGAAGAAGGGGTATATACTTTTGATAGTTCAAGTACACCATCTTTTTTTGCAGGACAATTTGGAGCTGTATTTAAGGAAATGTGGGAGCGTTTCACTTATAATGGAGAAAGTGCCAAAGAACAATATGTATTTTTCTTTAATATTAAGGAAATTATAGGAAATAAATTTGGAACACCAAATCCAGTTCCTTTTCAAGATTGGTCACATCCAATACCAAATCAAATGACAGGAACCATAACACCACTAAGAGTAGAAGTTAAATGTTTTGGAAAATACACATTTAAAATAGAAGATCCATCTAAATTTATGAATGAAATTGCAGGTGTTGCAGACATTTATAGAAAAGATGAATTGACAGAACAAATGAGGTCAGAAGTAATTGCCTCTTTTCAAAATGTATTAAATGAATTAGGAAACTCAGTTTATAAAATTCCTGTTTTAGAGTTGCCAAGTCAAACAGATGAAATTAAACAGATGATGGATGAAAAGGTATTTGATGAACCAATCCGAAAAAGAGGAATTAAATTAGAAGGATTTATTGTAGAATCTGTAACATTAGATGAAGAATCTGAAAAGAAAATTGACCAATATGAACTTAGTTCTAATGCTAATATGCAGCAAGGAACGTTAGTAGGAGCTTATGCCAATGCTGTGCAAGACGCTGCTAATAACAGTAATGGTGCAGCCAATGGATTTATGGGAATTGGTATGATGAATATGGCATCAGGGGGCATGATGGGAGGAGCAGCAGCTGGTCCATGGCAACAACAGCAACAGCAACAACCACAAAATTCAAATAATGTGCAAACAAAAGGTGATACTTGGACATGTCCAAATTGTAATATACAAGTATCTGGGAAGTTTTGCCAAGAGTGTGGAAAAGCTAAGCCAGAAAAATCTTTTTGTTCAAATTGTGGCAAAGAAATAGCAAAAGATTCTAAATTTTGTCCAGAATGTGGACACCAAAAATAAGAAAGAAAGCATTTATAGAGAAATCTATAGGTGCTTTTTCTTTTAGGAACGCTTGACAAAATTAAAGGTACGTAGTAAAATGTTAGCGAAGACTAACAAAAGGAGAAAAATCATGAAATTAACGAATTCACAAGAAGAGTACTTAAGAACAATCTATTTACTAGAAAAAAGTAATAAAAAAGTTAGAGTAACTGATATAGCCTTAAAACTAGATATTACGAAACCGAGTGTAAACAAAGCTATTAATTTATTGAAAGACATAGGATTAATTCATTATGAAACCTACAGGAATATTAGTTTAAGTAAAGAAGGCGAAAAATATGCGATTGAAGTAATTAAAAAGCAAGATATTGTAACCATGTTTTTAGTAGAAATATTGGGAATTAAAAGAGAACAAGCCGAGATAGAAGCTATTGCAATGAAACATGCTATATCAGAGAAAACCACCCAAAAATTAAATCAATATATAACACAGATTATGAATTTAGGGGATTTAACATGTGGTTATGATGAAAATAATGAAAAATGTAGAAAATGTATCAAGATAAAAGCAAAAAATAGAATGAAAGAGGAGGAATAAGCGTGCTATTAGAGTTAAAAAATATATGTTTTGAAAGAGAAAATAAGAAGATATTAGATAACATTAATTTGAAGTTAGAAATTGGAAAATTTATTGCCATCACAGGGCCAAATGGTTCGGGAAAATCTACATTAGTAAAAATTATTATGGGAATTGAAAAACCAGATTCGGGGAAGATATTTTTGGATGGAAACGATATTACTAATTTGACAATTAACGAAAGAGCCAACTTAGGGATTAGTTTTGCATTTCAACAGCCTGTGAAGTTTAAGGGAATAACAGTTTATGATTTATTAAAAATAGCAGGGAAAAAAGATATGACTAAAATAGAGGCTTGTGAGGTATTATCTAAAGTAGGGTTGTGTGCAAAAGAATATGTAGATAGAGAAGTAAATAGTTCTTTGTCAGGAGGGGAGTTAAAAAGAATTGAAATTGCGACAGTAGTCTTGCGAGCGGCTAAATTAACAATATTTGATGAACCAGAAGCGGGAATTGATTTATGGAGTTTTAGCAATTTAATTGATGTATTTGAAAAGATGGGAGAATTAATCAAAGGGACTACTCTTATTATATCTCATCAAGAAAGAATTTTAAGTATTGCAGATGAAGTGATTTTAATGAAAGCAGGAAAAATAGAAGAAATAGGAGAAAGCAGAGAGATTTTAAGCAAGACATTTGCTAAAACAGAATGTTATAAAATAAAGAAAGACCAACTATAAAAAGTCAAGCATTTTTTGAAAAAAATTAAAAAAATT
>CANPHV010000055.1 GCA_947573965.1 uncultured Clostridium sp. | reverse complement strand
ATAAATATCCTTATAATTATGTGACTTGTAGTCAAGCACAAACTTTAGCAAAACAGTTAGCAACAGGAGGTAAAACAAGTAGTCTAATGTTTGGAATTCAATGGGATTTAATTATGAAGTTTTTAGAAGAAAAAGGAGGTAAAACACAAGCAGAATTGAAAACAGATTCATCTAGTTGGGGAAATTATAAAAATGCATCATTTGATATAAAAAGAGAACAAGGATTATACACAACATCACCAGGTTATTCTGGTTCTTGGAATACAACAAGTAATTATACAAAACCAAGTTCAACTGGAGTTGTATTAACAACAGGAATAACCGATAGAAACAGTGCGTTAGGTATTTATGACTTAGCTGGAAATGTATATGAGTGGACACTAGAATACACTACCAATACCAGCTATCCGTGCATCATTAGGGGTGGTAGTTACTTCGTCCATGGCTCTGTTGGTCCAGCCTACGACCGCCACAACAGTAAGGTCTCTTATGCCGAAAGCGACATGGGGATTCGTCCGGCTTTATGGTAGAACTGAACGCTAAAGCCGTAAAGTAAAAACAAGTAGAATAGCAGTTTTAGATAGAAATTGAATATGATGTAAATTGTATAAAAAAACTAGTCAAAAATTCTCAAGTAAAATTGACTAGTTTTTTGTATGCGAAAAAAGTAAACTTATTGATACTTAGTGACTATATTTAAAATGACTGATAAAATAAAAATTAAAGAAAAACAAAAGAACTAGGAGGAGAAGCAATGAAACTAAAAGTATCAGTAAATAAAAGAATAAAAGATAACAAAGGAATAACTTTAATTGCATTAGTAGTAACCATAGTAGTATTACTGATTTTAGCAGGAATAACGATTGCTAGTGTAACAGGGGAAAAGGGGATTATAAAAGAAGCAAGGACAGCAAAAGAATTATCCGAAAAAGCAGCCTTAGAGGAATTAGTAGAATTAGCGATTATTAAAGCAGAGCAGAAACATAGAAATCCTACAATAGATAATGTGATTGAAGAATTAAAAAACAATAAAGTAATTAGTAAAGACGACCAAGTGAACAAAGAAACAGGTTCCATTGTAACTGATGCAGGATATGAAATTACAGGAAAATTAGATGATTATATTGGAAAAGTTTCAGTGGGTGATAATAATAACACGACAGGAGGAAATACAAGTCAAGGAGGAAATTCAACAGAAGGAGGAGATACAGAAGAACCACCAAAACCGACTTTGCCAAGTACAGATGACACAAAACCTTATCTACCAGATGATAATAGTGAAATTATAAGCAATAATCCAGATACTGGAATTATTGTAAAAGATAGTAATAATAATGAATGGGTATGGATTGAAGTACCAAAATCTATTTATACAAGTACCACAACTAAAACGGATTATACAGCAATTGAAACAGCGATGCAAACTTATGCAAGTGCATATAGAGTAAGTCATAAAGACATCTTTTATTCATCAGCACAACATGGATTTACAAATGCAGAAGAATACAATAATTGGAAAAATAGTATGTTATCAAGTGTATTTGAAAATGGAGGATTTTATATTGGGCGATATGAAGTAGGAACCGATACAGTAAGATTTTCGAAGACGGATGTCTTAACGACACCACTAATCCAAAGAGATAAATATCCCTATAATTTTGTAACTTGTAGTCAAGCTCAAACTTTAGCAAAACAATTATCAACAGGAGGAAAACAAGGAAGTTTATTGTTTGGAATTCAGTGGGATTTAGTATTAAAATTTATCGAAGAAAAAGGAGGAAAAACACAATCACAATTGAAAACAGACTCATCTAGTTGGGGGAATTATTATAATATATCATTTGATATAAAAAGAGAACAAGGATTATATACAACAGCACCAACTACATCTGGTTCATGGAATACCACCAGTAATTATACAAAGCCAAGTTCAACTGGAGTTATATTAACAACAGGAGCAACCGATAGAAATAGTACATTAGGTATTTATGACTTTGCAGGAAATCTATATGAATGGACACTAGCATACGCTGTCAATGCTAGCTATCCTTGTAGTAGTAGGGGGGGATATTACCGTAGCATTGGTTCCAACAATCCAGCCTCTGGAAGCAGCTATGGCAATGCTACTAGTTCTAGTACTGACGTTGGGATTCGCTCTGTTTTATGGTAGAAATGAATTCTTGTGTGCTAAAATATAATAGTAGAACAATAGAAATGTAAATTTATAATAAAACTAGTCAAAAATTCTCAAGTAAGATTGAGCAAAATTGGCTAGTTTTTTCTTTATCTTTTCTTTCGGAATTGGTGTGAATTTCATAGAACAAGTTGACAAAGCAAAAAACATAATATAAAATCTAAGAAAAAATAAAATGGAGAAAAAAATGGAAGAATATCTAAAAAGCATCCATTCCAAAATACAAGAATACTTTGCAATCTTATCACCAGAAGGAATACCTGAATTTCTAGTAGAATACATAAAAACGCCACAAATGCAAAAGCAAAAAAACATCAGCACAACCTGTGGAACCATTTATTCTAAAATGTTTAGCAACCGATTTTGGAATTCTAGCTTAGAACATAGCATAGGAGTAGCTTTAATCGTATGGAATTTCACAAAAGACAAAAAGCAAACCATAGCAGGCTTATTTCATGACATTGCAACGCCAGTCTTTAAACACACCATAGACTTCATGAATGGAGACTATGAAACACAAGAATCAACAGAAGAATTAACCCGAAAAATGATTTTGGACTCAAAAGAAATTATGGCATTATTAAATAGAGATGAGATAAAAATAGAAGAAGTAGAAGACTATCACATTTATCCAATAGCAGACAACAATTCACCCAGACTTTCAAGTGACCGCTTAGGATATACCTTATTAGATGGTATTGGAGCTGTAATTGAAGTGTGGTCACTCGAAGAAATAAGAGAAATCTATACCAATATAGAAATACAACAAAACGAAGAAGGCATAAAAGAATTAGGTTTTAAAGATAAGAAAATAGCAGAAAAATTTGTCAAAGGAATGAGCCAAGTTTCAAAAGTATATGTTGAAAATAGAACCTTGTTTTCAATGCAGTTTTTAGCAGATATCATGAAAAAAATGGCAGAAGAAAACTTGATTTGCAAAGACGAACTATATCAGTTATCTGAACAAGAAGTAATTAAAAAGATAGAGCAATGTCAAATAAAATCAATTGTAAACAATTTTGAAATTTGGAAAAATGCTACTAAAATAAAGGAAAGCGAGGCACTAGTTCCCAACCGATATTGTGTAAGCATTCCCAAGCCAAAAATTAGATATATCAATCCATTAGTAAGACAAAAAAATGGATTTGTAAGAATTAGTGAAATATCAGAAGAAGCAAGCCAACAAATAGAAGAGATAAAACACTTAAAAAATAAGAAATATGCTTACTTAGACTTTGACTTTTAAACATAAACAAAGGAGGAACCATATGTTACAAACAACAACATTTCAGTTAGAAGAAATACTTTCTATAAAAAATATTTTACTCTATTTATTAGCCATTAACCTTTTCGGCTTTTTCATCATGTGGTTAGACAAAAGAAAAGCTAAAAAAGGTTCTTGGCGAATTCCAGAAAAAACCTTATTTATCATCACAGCATTAGGGGGAGGAATTGGAACCATAATAGGCATGTACACCTTTAGACATAAAACACAAAAACTAAATTTTGTGATTGGATTTCCCTTTATTACCATTTTAGAGATAATAGGGATTATCTGGTATTTTGTATCAAAATAAATAGATTATGTAATATGCAAAAACAAAGAAAAATCTCAAAAGGCTTAAATGAATAGCTTTTTGGGATTTTGTTTTTTGCATAAAAATAAAAAAAGTGGGTACACATAAAAAGTATAAAACATAAATAAAAAGTAAAAACATTATATCAACCAACAAGAAATGTGAACAACTTGTGAACGAAAAAAGAGTAAATTAAGTTATTCACAAAGTTATCCACAGTTTCCACACAAAAAAATAAAAAGTGGAAAAGAACAAAAAAAGAAAAAATGGGAAACATAAAATTGAAAAGACTACATAATTGTAACGAGTTTGAAATACTTCTGTAACAAAACCAAGAAAAAAATGGAAAAAAAGCAAGAAAAATGGCGATATACTTGCAAAGAATGAAATAAACAGAAAATAAATTGCAATAAAGCTGTAATTATTCTGTAAAAAACAAAACCTTTCAGCAAAAATCGTAAGTGTGGAAAACTTAAAATAATTTGTGGAAAAATAACGAAAAAAGTAGAAAAAGCATATAATAATAAAGAGGAGAGATGGAGATGATACACAAATTACGATGTATTTTAAATAGAAACAGATGTTGTAGTCAAGCAGAAATTGATAAACAACAATTGGATAAACTAGTAGAACAAGGAGCCATATTAGTAGATGTTAGAAGTCCACAAGAATTTGAAGAAGGACATTTAGAAAAGGCAATCTTATTACCAGAATATGAAATACGACAAAATGTTAAACAAGTATTGCCAGACCTATCACAAACCATCGTTGTTTATTGTAGTACAGGACATAGAGGGCAAAGAGCAAGACAGCTACTAAATCGACTTGGCTACAAACAAGTGTATAATTTATACCAAGGTTTAGAAAACTACAATTAATTTCAAATTTCGACTTTTGCAAGTGCGAACATTATATATGATTTTTTTGCACTTTGTGTGTCGCAACCTACCAAATTAATTTAGTGTGTGGGTTGCTCCAATCGCACTTGCATAGCTCGTTTGGTCGCTTACGCAGTGCTGCAAAAATTATATATAATGCTCACACTTGCAAAAAAGTCCAAATTTGAAACAATTAATGTATTGTGGTTTTTTAGTTTGTATGGTAAAATACCAACTAGAAAGAAAAAAGGAGAGCATACATGAATAATAGACAAGAACACATTCGAAATTTTAGTATCATAGCCCATATCGACCATGGAAAATCGACATTAGCAGATAGATTAATTGAAATGACAGGCGTGTTATCCAAAAGAGAAATGGAAAGCCAAGTACTAGACAACATGGAAATTGAAAAAGAAAGAGGAATTACCATCAAATCACAAGCCGTTCGAATGATTTACAAAGCAAAAGATGGACAAGAATATACCTTGAATTTAATTGATACCCCAGGTCATGTGGACTTTAATTATGAAGTATCCAGAAGCTTAGCAGCCTGTGACGGTGCTATTTTAGTAGTAGACGCTAGTCAAGGAGTAGAAGCACAAACTCTTGCCAATGTCTACCTAGCCATTGATAATAATTTAGAGATATTACCAGTATTAAATAAAATCGACTTACCAAATGCGAGAGTAGAAGAAGTGAAACAAGAGATCGAGGATATCATAGGAATACCAGCAGAAGATGCTCCTTGCATTTCTGCTAAATCCGGTTTAAATGTAGAAGAAGTGCTAGAAAGAATTGTAGCAGATTTACCAGCACCAAAAGGAGACGAAAACGAAAAACTAAAATGTTTGATTTTTGACTCTTACTATGACAATTATAAAGGAGCGGTAGCCTATGTAAGAGTAATGGATGGTGTGGTAAAAGTTGGTGACGAAATCAAACTAATGGCAACCAATAAAACCTTTACTGTAGCAGAAGTTGGACATTTTATTCCAGGCTCTTACATGCCAACCAAAGAAATTAAAGCAGGAGAAGTTGGCTACATAGCAGCTAGTATAAAGAATTTGTCAGATATCCAGGTAGGAGATACCATCACATTAAAGAACAATCCAGCAAACGAACCTTTAACAGGCTATAAAAAAGTTACGCCTATGGTATATTGTGGGTTATATCCAATTGATGGAAGCCAATATGAAGCATTAAAAGAAGCGCTCGAAAAACTAAAATTAAACGATGCCGCCTTAGAATATGAAGCAGAAACCTCAGCAGCATTAGGATTTGGATTTCGTTGTGGTTTTTTAGGCTTATTACATTTAGAAATTATAGAAGAAAGATTAGATAGAGAATTTGACTTAGGACTAATTACAACTGCGCCATCTGTTATTTATAAAGTATATAAAACTGATGGAACAGTAATGGAATTATATAATCCAGAAGATTTACCAAAACCACAAGAAATATCTTATATCGAAGAACCCTTTGTAACAGCTAACATTTTAACACCAAGAGACTATGTTGGAAACATTATGGAACTGTGCCAAAGAAGACGTGGTGTCTATATCGATATGAAATACTTAGACGAAAATAGAGTTACTTTAATCTATGAAATGCCATTAAATGAAATCATATATGATTTCTTTGATAACTTGAAATCGAAAACCAAAGGCTATGCCTCTTTAGATTATGAATTCAAAGAATACAGAAAATCCAACCTAGTCAAACTAGACATTCATATTAATGGAGAGCCAGTAGATGCCTTAAGTTTTATTGTCCACAAAGAAAGTGCCTATGATAGAGGTAAAAAAATGGTAGAAAAACTAAAAACAGTAATCCCAAGAAAGTTATTCAAAATACCAATCCAAGCAGCGATTGGGGGACAAATTATTGCCAGAGAAACCATATCAGCCATGAGAAAAGACGTACTAGCTAAATGTTATGGAGGAGATATTACTAGAAAGAAAAAACTATTAGAAAAGCAAAAACGAGGAAAGAAGAAAATGCGTGAAATCGGTAATGTAGAAATACCACAAGAGGCATTTTTGTCGGTGCTAAAATTGGACGATGAATAGAGCAGAGCCAAAAATTCCCTAAAGAAACCCGGAACCGGTGGGGAAATTGAAAGGAGAAAGCAAGTAAATGGGAGAAAAAGAGACGTATCAAGACCAAGTTGAAGGAAGAAATGCCGTAATTGAGTTATTAGAAAGTGGAAAAGATATTAATAAAATATTTATCACCAAAGGAGAAAGACATGGTTCAATTCATAAAATCATTAGTATGGCAAAAGAAAACAAAGTCATATTAGTAGAAAAAGAAAAAAGAAAAATGGAAGAAATGGCACAAACAGAAAACTACCAAGGTGTTATTGCAATGGTACCACCTTATGAATATTGTGAATTAGAAGATATTTTGCAAGAGGCGAAAAGAAAGCAAGAAGAACCATTTGTATTAATTTTGGATGGAATTGAAGACCCTCATAATTTGGGTTCTATTATTAGAACGGCAGAGACAGCAGGGGTGCATGGTATTATTATTCCAAAAAGAAGAGCAGCGACTGTCAATAGTACTGTAAGTAAAGTATCAGCAGGTGCGGTACAGCATATGAAAATTGCCAGAGTAACCAATTTATCAGATGCCATAGAACGATTAAAAAAAGAAGGTCTTTGGATTTGTGGAACAGACATTAGTACCAAAACTTATTATTATGACCAAGATTTAACGGGAGCCATTGGAATTGTAATCGGAAATGAAGGAAATGGAATGAGCCAAAAAGTAAGAAAAAATTGTGACTTTTTGATAAAAATTCCTATGAAAGGAAAAATAACTTCCTTAAATGCTTCTGTATCGACTGGAATTGTATTATACGAAGCGGTAAAACAAAGACAGGTTTGAATGTTGACTTTTTCATTAAGAAAGCGATAGAATGAAAATGTTTAAGGGGAGGAAAAACAAATGATGCCTAGAAAAAAGAGAAAGATTATTTTAATTGTATCCATTATTTCAATCGTAGCAATGATTGCCATGACCTTGATTTTCTTATATATAACAACAGATAGTTTTAAGTCAAGTCGAACTTTATTTTCCAAATATTTAGGACAAAATGTGGAAAACTGGGGAGCTATGCAATCAGAAAATAAACAAAGTGAGTACGAAGAGTTACTAGAACAAAGTAAATATACAACCAATACAGAAGTGACAGTAAATTATACAGAAAATGTAGGAACAGATTTAGAAAATACAGAAAATGTAATCAACGAATTGAAATTAGAAATAAAAGGTCAAACAGATAATAGCAAAGAATATAATTATCAAGATATTCATTTGCTAAAAAACGATGAAAAGTTGTCAGAATTAGAATATATACAAAGTGGAGAAGTAAAGGGAATCCGATTTCCAGAGTTGTTTAGTCAATACTTAGTAGCTAGCAAAGATGATGTGAAAGAAATATTGCAAAAAACAGGACAAGAAGAACAAGAGACAAGCAAGTTATGGCAAAAAATAGACTTTAATGGTTTTCCATTTTTAACACCAACAGAACAACAGACCATAAAAAACAAGTATATTAATTTAATAAATCGTAATCTTTCAAAAGATAACTTTTCAAAACAAAAAAATCAAACCATACAAATGGACGGGAAAGCAATTAATGTAAATGCTTATACTTTAACATTAACCAAAGAACAAATGAATAGTATTTATCTTAAAATATTGGAAGAAATGAAACAAGATGAAATTATTTTGAAAAAGATAGATGACCTTCAAATATGGTTAGAACCTTATCAAATGGAAGCAGAGATGAATTTAAGAGAAGAGTTTATTCAAAAGATAGACAGCTTAATGTCAGATATTACAAGAAACAATATTGGACAAGAACAAGCTAAGATAACCGTTTATGAGAATTATCATACAACCGTAAGAACGGTTATCCAAAATCCAGAATATGAAATAACAATTGACTTGCTTTCTTTATCAGAAGAAAATTATGTCCAATTTTCATATCAAGATGAGAAAAACAAAAAGAAGCAAGTTGTTACCTATAAAAAAACAGGAAGACAAACCAGTATTGATTTTGAGAAAACAGAAAAAGAACAAACAAAGAAATACCAATTGGTTAACAACCAAAAAGTAAATGGCAATCAATGTGAAAAAAATAAAACTTTTCTTTATGAAGATGATAGTAACAAAGTAGAAGCAAGCATAAAACAAGAAATAAATATTGTAGATATTGCTGGAGAAGATGTGATACAAAAAGAAGAAAACTTTATTAATTTAAGTGAATTAGAAGAAGAACAGTTGCAAACAATATTAGAACAAGCAAAAGCAAAGATTTCGGAAGAAACTACGAAAGTAACAAATCATGTTAAGAAGGAAGAAGTGTTGCAAGTGTTAAAAGTAGTTGGCTTAGTAAAAGAAAATCAGAATTTTGAAAATACAGGAATAACAGAAACAGAAAAGAAACGTTTCAATTCTAAGTTTGAAATTTTGCAAGGAGAAAATCTTGAGAATAAAGTAATTCTAAATTTGATTGATGCGATTAAGAGCAATTTAGTGGATATTGAGGTTGTATCTGGTACAGAATTAAAACTAAAATTGGACCGATTGAGAAATAATGAAGAAGTGGTTACTAATTTAACAACTTTTATGGAAGAATCTAAAAATCAAAAGTATAATGCAAAAGTAGAATATGATGAGACGACAGGTCTAGTAAGTAGTATTGTTTTGACAAAAGTGGTAGATGAAAAGAAAAGATAAGTGTTTTAAAGGTAGGGAAATGCTTGGAAATAAGCTTGGAATTTGTATTTATTAGCAGATTTTAAGCTTGTTTTTTTTGCTTCGGAAAAAATATTTAAAAAAAATATAAAAAAAGTGTTGACAAACCAAAAAAACTATCGTATAATAAAAATCGTCCCACAAAATGGGATGAAAAAAGTACATTGAAAAGTAAACAATAAAATCCTTTAGAGAATAAACCGAAGCGGTAAATTTCTTTGGAAAAAGAAAGGTACCGAACAAGTAAATTTTTAAAAATAGTTTAAGGAATACAAAAATCTAACGATTTTTGTATAAGTCATTTGTAACAAGCTAACGCTTGAACAACTGACTTAAAAAGAGCTTGAAAAAACTTTTAGTATGATTTATATCTTTCAAATAAGAAAGTAATATAGATACCATAACAAGAGAGTTTGATCCTGGCTCAGGATAAACGCTGGCGGCGCACATAAGACATGCAAGTCGAACGGACTTAACCATTAGTTTACTATTGGAGCGGTTAGTGGCGGACTGGTGAGTAACACGTAAGCAACCTGCCTATCAGAGGGGAACAACAGTTAGAAATGACTGCTAATACCGCATATGCCTTGAGTATCGCATGATACAAAAGGGAAAGGAGCAATCCGCTGATAGATGGGCTTGCGTCTGATTAGCTAGTTGGTGGGGTAAAGGCCTACCAAGGCGACGATCAGTAGCCGGACTGAGAGGTTGAACGGCCACATTGGGACTGAGATACGGCCCAGACTCCTACGGGAGGCAGCAGTCGGGAATATTGCGCAATGGAGGAAACTCTGACGCAGTGACGCCGCGTATAGGAAGAAGGTTTTCGGATTGTAAACTATTGTCCACAGGGAAGAAAATGACTGTACCTGTAAAGAAAGCTCCGGCTAACTACGTGCCAGCAGCCGCGGTAATACGTAGGGAGCAAGCGTTATCCGGATTTATTGGGTGTAAAGGGTGCGTAGACGGGAAGGCAAGTTAGTTGTGAAATCCCTCGGCTTAACTGAGGAACTGCAACTAAAACTATCTTTCTTGAGTGCTGGAGAGGAAAGTGGAATTCCTAGTGTAGCGGTGAAATGCGTAGATATTAGGAG
>CANPHV010000054.1 GCA_947573965.1 uncultured Clostridium sp. | reverse complement strand
TTACTATATCTATACTTTCAACTTCCTTACAGTCAATCAATTCACGGATTCAGGAAAATAGAAAAGTCTATAAAGGGAGGATTTTATGGGTTTTTTTGATTTTATGAATAAAATTTTATCACAAAATATATTGAAAGAGAAAGAAAATACACTGCTAGAGGGTAAGGGAGATTTAGATATTATTGTAAATATGGCTAAAATAAAGCAAAAAATCATGTCGATAAAAATTTACTATCCAGAGAAAGCCGAAGAAATTGAAAAAGACATTAATAGTTTAGAAAGTTATATAGAAAGTTGTGGAGAAATAGATATAGAGGCGCAAAATAATATTAATAGTACTTATCAAAATATAAAAGAAAATTTTCAAGCCTTTCAAAGAGTTAGTGAGGAAAGATTTTTGTTTAGTGAAGTAAAAAGGGTACATAGACAACTAGATAAAATGTTTTTTGGAGAAGAAGATGAAGAACATACGATAACAGATGAGAAAATTGAGCAATTAGAACAAAATTTGCAGGTATTAGATGGAAATAAAACTAAATTTACAGGAATTAGGCAACAACAATATATTAAAGAAATTATTGATACTAGATATCGACTAAAATGTTGTAAAATGGCTAATCAGAATAATGAAATGAATATTTTTGAGAGTACACCAGAAGTAGAAAAAATTTTTAATGCTAATCTATTTATACAGGATATTGAAAATATGTATAGAGAGATTGAAAGAATTAAATTTTTGTACCAAATGGAAGGATTAGAAATATCATTAGAAGAACAAGAAAAGGCGCTAGATTTAGTAATTCCACCGATGAGCGATGCTTATACCCAAAATGAAAATAGAGTGATGACACATCTTTTTAAAGATTTTGCTACCATGAAGAGTTATATTAAAATAGCAGGAGACTTACGTGATAAAGTAACACATATACATAGGGATATTCAAGAAGAAAAAAGAAGAGAACAGGATGATAAGCAGAAGAAAGAATATTATAAGAATATCCAAGAACACGATTTAGCCAAAAAGATAAAAGAAATAGAAAGTGATAGTCTTACCACAACAGATGCATATAAAGCTATTCTGGAATATGAAAAAAAGGTTGCACAAGCAAAAGGATTATTAAATGATGAAAGTGCTATGTGTTCAGAGAATATTGATGTTTTCAGAATGAAAAGCAAAGACATTTCTGAATGTTGGCTACAAGCAAAAGAAAGTGGAATAAAAATTAGTATATTTCCAAATGTGGATAATCGGGGAAAAAGATACATTGGTAACCATGACGAGTGGAGCGAAATTTAAAAGTTCTACAATAGATGTTTGGACAGAGGGTGAAAAAATGTATAAAGGATATAGATTTACAAGAGCTTTTAGGAAATATTTGCAAAGTCAGCCAACAGGTAAAAGAGTGAAATTTGATAGAGAAGGTTGTGCTATATGTTATTGTGAGGATTATATGTTATCACAAAAAATAATAGAACAAACTTGTCAAAAAATTATAAAAGAGAAGAAAGATAAACAAGTAAATGAAGTCAAATTTAGTGTAAAAATGGATTATTTAAGAACCATGATACCAATTTTGGAAAATCTAAAAGAAGAAGGAATAAAATATTATATACCACCAATAGACGAGGATACTTTACAATATAATCCATTCAAAAAAATTTATATGGATAGAGAAGATTTAGAAAAATATAAAGAAAAAGTACATAGCAAATTTTCAAATTTACGACAAGGATTAATAACAATACAAGAAGCTGACTTTAATCAAGCGGATTTAATACTAGGAGATTTTCCTAAAATAATTGGAAAATCATTTAAATGTAAATAAAGTAAAAGGAATTTTCAAAATTCCTTTATTTTTTTTGCTAAATTGTATATAATAAAAAACAAGAGGAAGAGGTGGACAAAGTGAATAAAAAGCAAGCAAAAGAAAGAATAGAAGAATTAAGAAAACAAGTGGAATACCACGCTAAAAAATATTATGACGAAGACAAACCAGAAATATCAGACTTTGAATATGATATGTTGATGGTAGAATTAAGAAACCTAGAAAAAGAATTTCCGGAATTTGTGTCCAAAGAGTCACTAACACAAAAAGTAGGAGGAAATGTAAAAGAGGGCTTCCAAAAAGTTACGCATGAAGTGCCATTGCAAAGTTTGCAAGATGTATTTAGCATTGAAGAAGTGAAAGATTATATTGAAAAAATAGAACAAAAAGCAGAAGAAAACAACATAAAGCAAGTGACCTATGTAGTAGAGACAAAAATAGATGGACTGTCAGCAGCTTTAGAATACAAAAAAGGCGAATTTATAAGAGGAGCAACCAGAGGAAATGGAACTGTGGGAGAAGACGTTACTGAAAATTTGAAAACCATAAAAACCATTCCCATGAAGTTAAAAGATCCAATCGATATTATTGTAAGAGGAGAAGTCTTTATTGGCAAAGATAACTTTGAAAAAATGAACCAAGAAAGAGCAGAAAATGAAGAAGAATTATTTGCTAATAGCAGAAATGCAGCAGCAGGTTCTTTAAGACAGTTAGACAGTAAAATAACCGAAAAAAGACCATTAGATATCTATATTTTCAATGTGCAAAAAATAGAAGGAAAAGAATTCAACTCTCACTATGAAGAACTAGAATATTTAAGTAAGCAAGGATTTAATGTAAATCCTGTACGTATTGACTGCAAAACGATGCAAGAAATCGAAAAAGCCATCCAAGAAATCGGAGACAAAAGAGAAACACTAACCTTTGGAATTGATGGAGCTGTGGTAAAAGTAGATGATTTAAGATTTCGAGAAATTTTAGGAACTACAGCCAAAACACCTAGATGGGCAGTAGCCTACAAATATCCACCAGAGAAAAAAGAAACGAAATTAAAAGAAATCTTATGCCAAGTAGGAAGAACAGGTGTCATTACACCAATGGCAATATTAGAACCAGTGAAAGTAGCAGGTTCGACGATTTCTAAAACAACCTTGCACAATGAGGACTTCATCAAAGAAAAAGAACTAAAAATAGGAGATACCGTTGTTATACAAAAAGCAGGAGACGTCATACCAGAAATTGTAGCTGTCAAAAAAGAAAAAAGAACAGGAGGAGAAACGCCATTTGAAATGCCAAAAACTTGTCCTGTATGTGGTGCACCAGCTGTTAGAGAAGAAGGAGAAGCGGCTGTTCGATGTACAGGGATAGAATGTCCAGCTAAATTATTTAGAAATTTAGTACACTTTGTATCAAGAGAAGCAATGAACATTGATGGATTAGGCGAAAATATCATAGGGCAATTATTAGAAAAAGAACTAATTAAAAACATTGCAGATATCTATATGTTAAAATTAGAAGACATAGCATCCTTGAAAAAAAATGGGCAAAAATTTGCACAAAACTTAATAGACAGTATCAATAAAAGCAAAGAAAACGATTTGCATCGTTTCATTACAGCCTTAGGAATTCGTCATGTAGGAACAAAAGCCTCTAAATTATTAGCCAGAAAATACAAAAACATAGACAACTTAATGGTAGCCGAATTAGAAGACTTAAGTAACATTAATGACATAGGACCAATCGTAGCTAGTAGTATTCGAGAATTCTTTAAACAAGAACAAACCAAAGACCTAATAGAAAAACTAAAAAAAGCAGGGGTCAATACCCAAGCAAAAGAAGAAGAAAATGTCGACAATCGATTTGAAGGAAAAACCTTTGTCTTAACAGGAAGTCTAGAAAAATATACAAGAGGAGAAGTCAGCAATCTAATCGAAAAATTTGGAGGAAAAACCTCTGGAACCGTATCAAAAAAAACAACCTATGTCTTAGCAGGAGAAGAAGCAGGGAGCAAACTAACCAAAGCTCAGAACTTGGGAGTTGCTATCATCAGCGAAGCAGAATTTGAACAAATGCTTCGCAATTAATTGGGGACTTTCTGGGACAGGCACCACGTGACCATTTTGGGGCCAATTGGGACAGACTTATTTATCTATATATTAGATTAATGTATTATAATATCATCGATTTTACTTAGTATACCAACTGTTATGGCTATTTTTAGCCATTTTGAAAATAAAATAACTCTGTCCCAATTGGCTCCAAAATGGTCACGTGGTGCCTGTCCCCAAAAGACCACAATGGGCAAAGTGTGCCTGTCCCAGAAAAACCCAGAAAGACCAGGAAGGAGAAAAAGATGGAAGATTATACGTTTGAGAAAATGTGGGAAGATTTAAGAAATGGTTATCAAATTTATTATACGTATGTGGGGAATCGCTATTTACTTTTTAAGACAGCTGAAAATTGCTATACACAAAAATTGCTATCAGACCATAAGAAAAATCCACAACCTAAAATGTTGATGCTAACTTTGAAGAGAGTGAAGGAAATGTTTCCTGATATGGAGGATATTGAGTATAAGATAGGAACATAATATTGTAGGAAGATGGAAAGGGAGGAAAAATGGATTTTTTTATTATATTTATAGAAGGGTTTGTATCTTTTTTATCACCATGTGTATTACCAATGTTGCCAATGTATGTATCTTATTTTGCAGGGCAAGATAAAGATTTGAAAAGAACGACTATAAATTCTTTGGGATTTGTTTTAGGATTTACAATTATTTTTGTAGTGTTAGGTATATTTGCTAGTACATTAGGAAAATTAGTAACAGCAAATAGTCGATATATAAATATAATATTTGGAATGATGATTATTATATTTGGAATGCATTATATGGGAATATTAAATATTAAAATATTAAATAAATCCAAGGGAATTCAAAAGAAAAAAGATAAACTAAGTTTTTTTTCGGCAATCCTATTTGGGATGATTTTTTCTGTATGTTGGACACCATGTGTAGGAGTATTTTTGAGTAGTGCATTAATGATGAGTGCTACTTCGGAAAATGTTTTAAAGGGTGGAATTATGCTATTAATCTATTCAATAGGGTTAGGAATACCATTTATAGTAACTTCTATATTTTTAGAGAGATTAAAGAGTACTTTTAATCGTATTCAAAAGCATTATAATATCATAAATAAGATAGCAGGAATGATATTGATTTTTAGTGGAATAATACTAATTTTTTAGGAGGAAGGGTAATGAATGGAAAGAAAAAATTGATAATTGAGATAGTTTTATTTATTGTGGTATTAATAGGAATATCTGTTATTTATAATTATCTAGTAACTAAAAAGCAATCAACACAACAAAACAATCCAGAAAATGTTGAGAAGGAAGAAGCGGCAGAGATAATGGAAATTAGAAATACGCAACAATTTGAGCAAGAAGTAATAAAGGAAAGCGGAATTGTTTTTGTTGATTTTTATGCAACATGGTGTATGCCATGTAAAGCAATGAGTTCAATGATTGAAGAAATAGCAAAAGAGCATAAAGAGATTAAATTTGTAAAAATAGATATAGACAAAAATGAAGAGTTAGCAATTCAATATAATGTTATGAGTATCCCAACAATGATGGTAATAAAAAATGGAGAAATAACAAAAACTTTTGTCGGCGTGACAAATAGAGAAAGTATCATTAAAGAATTTCAATAAGAATATAAAATTTAGGAAGAAAATAAGAAGAAAGTAAAAAGGAGAAAAATGAAACTATTATTTGCAACAACAAATCAAGCCAAAATAGGAAGATATAAAGAAGCATTAGAAGAAAAAGGAATAGAACTAATCAGCATCAATGATTTAGATTTTAAATTAGCTATTGATGAAAATGGAAAAGATGCTATTGAAAATGCCTATATTAAAGCTAAAATGTATTATGAAGCAACCAAAATGACAACCATTGGTATGGACAATTGCTTATGGATAGAAGGCTTGCCAAAAGAGAAACAACCAGGGACTCATGTTAGAAGAGTAAATGGAAAAGAATTAACAGATGAGGAAATGATTACCTATTATGCGGATTTGGTTAAGCAATATGGTGGAAAGTTAAGTGCTAAATGGGTATTTGGTATGGTAATATATAAGGGAGAAGAAGCGAAAGAATATAGTTTTAGTAAAAGCAATTTTTATCTTGTTGACCAACCTTGCCAAAAAAGAAACCCAGGATATCCATTAGATTCTATATCTATTCTGCCAGAAAACGGTAAATATTGGTTAGAACTAACAGAAGAAGAGAAAAAAGAACATAAAAAGAAGGATAAAAAAGATAAGGCAATTGAATTTATTGTTAATAATATAGATTAAAAAAGCGAGCCAGAGATTTGCTAGCAAATGCAATTTTAATAAATCTAAGGCTCGCTATGATTGTCTTCTAGAGAAAGAATTATTTAATTGCAATAATTTTCCTAGAAAAAAGTGAAACTTTTTAGATAAAAAACGAGATTATATAGTAAGGAGGAAAACTAAATTGAGTACTCGAGTAACTAGAAAAGAATTTGAAACCATATACCAAAAGACCTATTCACAAACCCTAAGATTTATCATCGTAAAATGTAAGAATATCGATAATGTAAATGACATTTTGCAGGATACATATGTAGAGTTATTAAAGATAATAAAAAAGAAAAAAGTATTAGAAATTGAAAATGTAGATAGCTATATCATGGGAATTGCCAATAATATGATTAAAAGATACTATCATAAAAAGAAGAAAGACAATATTGTTTCTTACTATTCAGAGAACAAGCAAGAAAATGAGTTAGATTTGAAAGATGATTTTGATTTAGAACAAAATATGATTACCAAAGAAAATGTAAAAGAAGTTTGGAAATACCTAAAAACAAAGATTTAATAACCACTAAAATATTTTACTTATATTTTGCTATGGGGCTAAAAATTTCAGAAATAGCAAAAGAATTGAAGATGACAGAGTCTAATGTAAAGAACAAAATTTATCGAACGCTAAAAGAATTGAAAAAATATTTAGGAAAGGAAGTGATAAAAGATGATTAACAAAGCCTTCAAAGAATATATGGAAGAAGTAAATAATCCAGAAAAAAATTACAAAAAAATTCTTTCTAAAGAGAAAGGAGTGGTGAATATGAAAATTAGTATAAGAAAATTAGTGAATATTGCTGCTATATTTATCGCTATTGTAATAGTAGGAGCAGCCTCTACACAGATTTATGCCAAAATCCAATGGGATATTCAATTCAAAGAATACCAAAGAAGACCAGTCGAAGAAGCCAAAGGAACTTTAGAGACAGCAAGAGAATTAGGCTATGCTGAGGCAGTAAACATGGAGTATGTTACACAAGATGGCATTGGGGCTAAAGTAGAATCCATTTTATTAACAGATGATTGTTTCAACGCCAACATTAAATTTAAATTTGACGAAAGTAAAAAAGTAAATTCAGAGAGTTTGGTTTATAGTTATGCTGTATATGACGAAAACAACCAAATTTATCAAATCTATGGAAGAATGCACTTTGGTGAAAAGGCTGAAAAATATGACAAATTAACACCATTTATTTATAAGGATTTAGGGGTAAAATACAACAAGCATGATATTTATACGACTCAATTAGCAGATAGTGGTGGGCTAGGAAGCATTGAAGCCAATGAAGCAGAAAGAACAATTGTAACTGAAATGACTTTAAGAGCAAGAGAAAGCTTTCCAAGAAGTAAAAAGTTATATATTAGAGTATTTGATTTAGGATACACAATGTTTGATAGTGAAGCTAGAACAGCAGAAGATTTCCAAATTTCAGAAGCAGAATGGATTTTTGAAATAGAAGTTCCAGATAAATTTTACGAAAGAGAAACCCTGGAACTTAAACCAGAAAATGTGATACCAGGAATAGAATTTAACAAGATAACCCTAACAGAAGCAGGATTGGTGCTAAATTTTCAATCAGAAGCTTATCTCAACTTGATTTTTAACGGAAAAGATATGAGCGGAAATGAATTTTCAGAAGCTACCAAAACTATGTTAAATATAACAGATGCAGAAGGAAAAGTATATCAAGACATAGGGGGCGGAACAACAAATGAAAATGGATATAAGATGACAATTGATGCAGGCAAGAGTGATTTAGCCAAAAAATTATATATCAATTTTAAACTAGATGGAAAACAATATACAGAAAAATTAATTGAAAAATAGAGAGAATAAAAGGTTGATAACAGTTTAGTTATTAGCCTTTTTCATATCTTAAGTAATCCATCAAAAATACTTAAAAATTGTATTGCAAAAGAAATACTTTTGCTATATAATGGACAAAACTAGAAAAGGTGGTAGTAAAAATGGCAACAATTATAGAAGGAAAAAAATTAGCAAAAAAAATAAGAGGAAACTTGAAAACAGAATGTGAAGAATTAAAAAAGCAAGGAATTAATCCTAAATTAGCAGTGATTATGGTAGGAAATAATCCAGCTTCTAAAGTGTATGTCAAAAGCAAAAGCAAAGCTTGTGACGAAATAGGAATTGCTTATGAGGAGCATCTTTTAGACGAAAATATAACCCAACAAGAATTAAATGATTTAATCAAAAAATTAAATAATACAAAAGAAGTCAATGGAATTTTATTACAAAGTCCATTACCAGAACATTTAGATATTAATCAAGCATTTAAAGCTATTTCCTATCGTAAAGACGTAGACGGTTTTACACCATCTAGTGTAGGGAAATTAGTTATGGGAGGAGATACCTTCATATCTTGTACCCCTTATGGCGTTATGAAAATGTTTGAAGAATATAAGATTGACTTAACGGGAAAAAATGTAGTCATCATTGGAAGAAGTAATATTGTAGGGAAACCATTATCACAATGTTGTTTAGCTAAAAATGCAACAGTTACCATTTGCCACTCTAGGACAAAAGATTTAAAAGAACATACCCAAAGGGCAGATATTTTAATTGCTGCGATTGGAAAAGCAAACTTTGTTACCAAAGATATGGTAAAAGAAGGGGCTGTAGTCATTGATGTAGGAATTAATAGAAATGAAGAGGGAAAACTAGTAGGAGATGTTGATTTTGAAAAAGTTGAAAAAGTAGCAAGCTATATAACACCAGTTCCAGGAGGGGTTGGACCAATGACAATAGCGATGCTAATGAATAATGTAATCAAAGCAGCAAAAGAGCAAAGTAACGAAAATTCTACTTTTTAGACAAGAAATGGACACATAACGAAAGTAAAATAAGATAAAGTTTGGGAGCATACTTTTTTTGGATGCTCTTTCTTTGTATCAATTTAACTTGACTTGTTTTTAGTCCAAAAGGAGAAGAATGGAAAAATTAGAAGAAAAGAAATATTGGATATGGCTATCGTTAATTCCTAATTTAGGAAGTAAAAAAATACAGGAATTATTAAGGTTGTACAAAAATCCAGAAACAATTTATCAATTAAAAGCAAAAGAATTAATGAAGATAAAGGGAATCGGAGAAAAGACGATTGAAAGTATATTAGACCAGAAAATTAGAACGAGTGTAGTAATGCACATAGAATATATGCGAAAAAATAACATAGATATCATTTCTCTTTATGATAAAGAATATCCACAATTGTTAAAGGAAATTTATGATGCACCAATTAGTTTATATTGTCAAGGTGATGCTCGAATTTTAAATCGTCAAGCCATAGGAATTGTAGGATGTAGAGAGGCTAGTAACTATGGAAGAAGTGCAGCAAAGTATTTTTCTTATCATTTGGCTCAAAAAGGATTTAATGTGATAAGTGGATTAGCGAAAGGGATTGATAGTTATGCACATATGGGCGCAATTTGTGGAAAAACAATTGCTGTTGTGGGAAATGGATTAGATATTGTGTACCCAAAAGAAAATGAGCCGTTAGCAAAGCAAATATTAGAAAGAGGAGGTGCAATTGTGTCAGAGTATCCACTGGGGACAAAACCAGAAAAAATGAATTTTCCTGCTAGAAATAGGATTATTAGTGGTATGAGTAAAGGTATTTTGGTTGTAGAAGCTAAGGAGAAAAGTGGTACTTTGATTACGGTGGATTTTGCTTTGGAACAGGGAAGAGATGTGTTTGTGGTACCTGGAAATATTAATTCTATTTGTTCGGTTGGTACGAACCGTTTAATTAAACAAGGTGCTAAGTTGGTTACAAATTATGATGAAATTTTTTAAAAAGTATTGACTTTTATTTTAAAATAGTTTATACTTTTATCTGTGCTACACACTAGGCACTAGGAGTATGCTCCATTAGCTCAGTTGGTCAGAGCAACCGGCTCATAACCGGTGGGTCCTAGGTTCGAATCCTAGATGGAGCACCAATCAATTTTATATTTGGGTAGGTGGCCGAGTGGCTAAAGGCGGCAGACTGTAAATCTGTTCTCATTTGAGTACGAAGGTTCGAATCCTTCCCTGCCCACCAACGACGTATCTGTTCGAACTTTTTATAGAACAGATAGATACAAAAATCAATCAGAAATGGTTGATTTTTTCTTTTGCAAAAAATCATCCTAAATCTATATAGAAGGGATGGTGCTTGAAATGAAGATAATTAAGCAAGAACTAGAATTTGAGGAATGTCTAAAACAAAGACTTGAATTTATATGTGAGTTTTCAAAAGTTACTCCTACCTTTATCAATGGTAGCATTAGAAAATTAGAGAGAACTAATCTTACATATATTGAGCCACATAGAGTAATTATCAAGAATATTACTTTT
>CANPHV010000053.1 GCA_947573965.1 uncultured Clostridium sp. | reverse complement strand
ACAAAAAAAATAATGTAGACATTTTTTATTTTGCCTACATTAATTTTACACTAACCTTCAATGTCAATTCTTATATTCAAAATATAAAAAATCGCTTTAGACTTTTCTAAAACGATTTCTATTCCTAAAAAATATTACCCCCAAAAAATCAACAAAGTAAGTATCGTTGATAGCACAATTTGTGACTGTGTCAACTCCCTTGGTATTATCTCTAATTCATCTCCTGGTTCTTTCTCCTTTACTATTTCTGCTTTATAAGACGTTGCATCTTTAGCTCTAAAGAGTAACTCAAAAGCTTGCGTTTCCTCTTGTTTCAAATCCTTTATCTCAATATAGCACTTTCCTACCATCACATTTCTCTTTGAGTATAATTCAATTTTTAAATAATTTCCTTTTTCTTTTTCATTTTCCTTAATAAGACCTCTAATTCTACCATTTACATAGGTTGCATCTGCTTGGTACACAACAATATTTTCGTTATCATCTTTTCGTTCCATATTTTTATAAGTAGAATTTATTCCTACATTAATCAAAAAATCTGAAAGTAGAAAAACACCTACTAAAATTGCTATCCATATTGCCATTTTTTGTAAGGTACTAAATGGTTCCATTTTTTAATCCCCCTATTTTTTCAACTGTTACTATTATACCAGATTTTTCCTACTTTTTCAATACCTCCAGCACTTTTCCCAAAAAAGTAGAATAAATAAGAACTCTGCTTACCTTCTTTTGCATAGCCTCCTCCAAAGCTTTTTGATACCATTCCAATTGATTTTTATACTTATCGATTAGTTCGGTTTCTGTCTGCACAAAATCTGTTTTGTAATCTACCAAAACCAGTTCCTCTTCTTGATTGATATAATATAAATCTATCATACCTTGCACCAATATTTCTTCTGGTACTTCCTCTTGATAAATCTCTTTTGCTGGAATTGTAATATAAAATGGCTTTTCTCTTTGAATTTCTTTTGCCTTCTTCATTTCTTGCCAAATACTAGACTGTGTAAACTGAAAAATAGCTTTTGTATTAATATTTTCAGCTTCCACTTGGGTTATGATTTCACGCTTTACCAAATCAGCAATTAATTCTTGTATGCCTTGTAAGGTATAATCTTTTTGAATATCCAATTTTTGCATACACAAATGTAATAAAGTTCCTTTTTGGCTACCTGTTAAGGTTCTATTTTCTTCTTGTTTTAAAAACTTTGGAATTCCAAAACTAATATCCAACTTTTCTTCTTTCTGTTTCATCTTAGTAACAGAAGATTTTGTAGGAATTTTAGTTGATAATTGATAGGCATAGGTAGCTTTCAGAATATCTGCTATTTCTTTGATTTTTTCGTCTTTTACTTCTTCCTTCTCCAATTCTTTTCTTATATCAATTTCTTCTTTTTCCTCTTTCTCACAAGAACTTAATACCTGTTTTTTGGTATAAGTTTTTAAGGTTACTAATTTTTCCATTTTGTCTGGCTCATAAAAGTACACAAGTAAAATCCAGTCAATGTATTTTAGATATTTTTTTACTAGAATAGGATTAATTTTGGTCCCTTGTTTTGCATATCTTTCAATTTGTTTTCCTAACTTTTCCTTCTCCTTTTCATAGTCCTTTTTCATCCCTGTGATAATCAATTTTTCTTTGGCTCTTGTTAACGCCACATATAAAATTCTCATTTCTTCTGACAATGTTTCTACTAAAGTCTGGTTTCGAATAGCAGCCTTGCTCAAGGTGTCATATTGAACTTGCTTCTCATAATCAATGTATTTTACACCAATCCCTAACTCTTGGTGTAGCAATAGGTTCTGATTTAGGTCCATTAAATTGAATTGTTTTCCTGTACTAGCCAGAAACACTACAGGAAATTCTAGTCCTTTACTTTTATGAATACTCATAATTCTAACCACATTATCATTTTCGCCTATAATTTTAGCAGCTCCCATATCACCACTACTTAGTTTTAGCTTTTCAAGGAAATGAATAAAATTATATAGTCCTTTAAAACTTGCTGTTTCATACTGTTTAGCTCTTTCAAATAACATTTTCAGATTGGCTTGTCTCATTTTTCCATTTGTCATTAGACCTACATAATTGTAATATCCAGTATCGGAATAGATTTTCCATATCAATTCATCTAATGCTAGATATTCTTGTTCTTTTCGCCATCCGTCTTAATTGTTCTAAAAAGCTTTCTATTTTTTCTCTCAAGTCTTTTTCCACAGATAATTTGGCTTTTTGTAAACAAGTATAGAAATTATCTTGTTTATCAGCTAGACGAATTTGAATTAACTCATCATCTGTAAATTTTCCTATATTAGACCTCATAACAGCCACTAAAGGAATGTCTTGAATTGGATTATCGATGATTTTGAGCAAACTCATTATGGTTTGAATTTCAATGGAATCTAAATATTCTTGTGAACTATCTGAAAATACTGGCATTTGTAGTTTCAAAATTTCTTGTTCATAGATAGGGGCTGTTGTCCTTGTGCTTCTTAATAAAATTACAATATCTCTGTACTCGATATCACGATAGCACTCTTGCTTTTTGTCCCATACTTGATATTTATTTTCTACTAATTTTTTAATTTGATTGGCTACAAATTTTGCCTCTAATTCTATATCTTCTATATTTTCTTCTTCCACAGGAAAACTAGCATCTTCGTTTTCTTCTACTTCTTCAAAGATTTCCTCTTTTTCTTCTATTTCTGATTTTGGGTCAATGATATGAATTTCAATTTTTTCATCTTGTCGGTTTTCTGGGTAATCTGCCCCTAAATTCAAAAATTCTTCTTGGTTATAATCAATGTCTCCTAAGGTTTTTCCCATGATGTTTTCAAATATTGAATTGGTAAATTGTAATACCTTTTCTTTGCTTCTAAAGTTCTTGAATAATTGGATTTTCAAATCGTCTTCGGGCTTTTTTTCTTCTTTTTTTGAGTAGTTCTCATATTTGCTTAAAAATAGTTCTGGCATAGCTTGTCTAAATTTGTAGATACTTTGTTTCACATCTCCTACCATAAAAATATTGTTATCTCTAGCAATAGAAGTTAATATGTATTCTTGTACTAAGTTACTGTCTTGATATTCATCTATTGCTATTTCTTCGAATTTGTCTTGGTATTTTTTTGCTACTTCTTTACTGTTTAACAAAATTTCTAAAGCAAAATGCTCTACATCGCTAAAGTCTACTATGTTTTTTTCTCTTTTTCGTCTTGTAAATTCTTCCTCAAAGGTAAGAATCAGATTTTGCAATTTCGTTAAAATGGTAAACATGTCATAAATATCTTGATTGGCTTCTTGTGAGTCACAAATTAGAATTTTTCCTAATACTTTTCCTAGTTTTTTCTTAACTTCATCTCGTATTTCCTTTGCCTTTTCTTTTGCTTCTAATTCTACTTTTTTTCTTGACCAAGTAATGAATTCTAAGTTATTAGCCACTTCAAAAGCAGTATCCCAATTGTCCAAATGTTCTTTTAGCTTTTCTAATTGTTCAATGTCACTTCTTATGATTTTGAAAAATACTTCTAAATCCTCATTATCGGCTAAGCTTTCTTCTACTTTTTTTAACGTTACAATATCATCGATTAATTCTTCTGCTACTTCTTGTAGCAAAATCTTCCCCCAAGGTGTTTGACTAAAGTCATCTGTTAGATTATCTTTTAAATTGAACATTTCGATTTTTTCTGTTAACCACTTTTGTGGAAATGGGTTACTTTGTATATATGAATATATCTTTAATACTAAATCTTTTAATGGTGTATCATCACGATAACTGGTATAGACATTAATTAGTTTGGCAAAATCACTGTCTTCTGCTTCGTACTTTTCTTCAAAGATATCTTCAATTACTTCTTGTTTTAACAGTTCAATTTCTGTTGTATCTGCTATTCTAAAATTAGGTGATACATTTTCTAACTCGTAAAAATGGTTTCGCACCACTTCTAAACAAAAGGAGTCTATGGTACAAATGCTAGCTTTGTTTAACAAAGTTATTTGTCTTTGTAAGTTTTCATCTTCTGGATTTTCTTCTAGCTTTTTATCAATCGCCTTTAATACTCTTTCTCTCATTTCACTTGCTGCACTATTGGTAAAGGTTACTACTAATAATTTGTCGATATCGACTTTGTCTTTTATTATTTTTTGTATCATTCTTTCTACTAGCACAGCAGTTTTTCCACTTCCTGCCGCAGCTGCAACTAGTATGTTCGAATTCTTTTCATAGATTGCATCTTGTTGTTCTGGTGTCCAATTTACTTTACTCATTCTTTTAATCTCCTATTTCATTTTTGATTTTAACGCCTAATAAATATAACAAGTCTGCTGCTTGTACAATATCAATGGTTGCTCCTTTAATATCTTCCATGGTTATTGCCATTCCTTGTATTTGACTTTCTGATAAATCAATATCTTTAAGACTGGTCTTAAAAAATTGTGCTCCCATCAAATCTGCTTTTTCAAAATAGATATTCTTTAATTTATTTTCTTGAAAATAACTATTTCTTAATGTTGTATCTTGGAACATTACCTCTTCTATACTTGCTAATGAAAAGTTACTGTAATTAGCATTGGTATCTATTACTGCCATCTTGTAGAGTCTTGCCTCAACAAAATTGCAACCTGTTATTTTACAGTTTTCGAATTGGCATCGAATAAAACAAGTATTTTCAAATGAGGTATTTGAAAAATTGCAATTCCTAAATATTACGTCTGTAAAAGTATTTCTTTCTAGTTTGCTATTGGTTATTTTTACATTGTTTAATAGTGTTTTCTCAAATTTTATGTTACACCATACTATGTTTTCTTGTTCAAAGTTTTGTATTTTTCGTTCTTCTACGGTTTCGCTTTCTTGTATTTCTATTTCTGGATTTTTTACTTCTGTAATTCTTTCTAGTTCTAGGATTGGTGTTTTTATTTTTTTCATTCTATTTTCTCCATTTTTTCTTTATTTTTCCTAAATTTGCGTATCATTCTATTTCATAAGCCAATTAGCAATATCATATATTTGAACCCCTTCATATTGATAGTCTTCATGTTTTGTTCTTGCTATTATTATTTTTGGATAGGCATCTTTAATTTGTAGTAACGGTTCTACTTCCCTTTTTAAGGTATTCTCATCCTCTATATTATCTGATACTTGAATATAAATTTTTTCATTTTGTTTCATTGCCACAAAATCAACTTCTTTATTATATAAAGTTCCCACATATATTTCATACCCTCTTCTTAATAATTCAATAGCAACTATGTTTTCATATATTCTACCATAATTAATATTTTTTGTTCCTAATTTTGCATATTTAAAGGTTTGGTCAACTAAATAATATTTATCAATCGAAGACAAATACTTTTTTCCTTGAATATCATATCTTCTTACTTTATAAAAAGCAAAAGCATCACATAAATAATTAATATAACTAGCTATTGTTTTATCATTTGTACCTATATTATTTTGATTTAATTTATTAGCTACCTTTCTATAGGATGTTAAATTCGAAATATTATCCATCATAAATTCGGTTAAACTATCCATTAATGCTCTATTTTGTATATTATATTTTTGTTGAATATCTCTAACAATCAAAGCATTATATACATCGTTTATATAATTATATTTTTTGCTATTATCGTTATATACATAGGAACCTGCCATACCACCTTCAAAAACATATTTATTGAATGCTTCTTGTATATCTTTATCTTTAAAATATTTTAAATATTCTTTAAAAGAAAAGGGATAAATTTGTATTTCATAAGTTCTACCTGTAAATAATGTTGCTAAATCACTACTTAGTAAAAAAGCATTTGAACCAGTTATATATATGTCATATTTTTCTTCTGCATGTAAACTATTTATTGTTCTTTCAAATTCTTTACACATTTGTACTTCATCTATTAATACAAAATTTTTCTTTTCTGGTGCAAAGTTCTCTTCTATATAATTGTTTAGTAAAATATAATCTCTTAATTTATCAAATTTTATTAAATTAAAATCAATGCTTATTATATTCACATTTTCAACATTTTCTTCAATATATTTCTTAAACATATCTAGCAATTTTGATTTTCCACTACGTCTAACTCCAGTTATTACTTTTATGTCTGGAGTCCCAACGACATCTATTAATTCTTTTAAATAATTTCTTTCTATTATTTTCATTAAAACTCACCTCAAAAAAATTATAACATTCATTTCGCAAAAAGTAAATATTTTTATTTTTGCGAAACAGTCTCTTTTGTTATTTTTCTTCCTTTTTTATTATTTATTCCATAAATTTTTAATAATTATTAAAAAACATAACAAGGAAGACTTTGTTATCATCTTCCTTATTCTTCTTCCACCTCAAACTGGCTATTATAAAGTTCTGCATAAAATCCATTTTTTTCTAGCAATTGTTCATGAGTTCCTTGTTCCACAATATCGCCATGGTTCATAACTAAAATTAAATCTGCATTTTTAATCGTAGATAATCTGTGAGCAATAATAAAACTAGTTCTTCCCTTCATTAAATTATCCATCGCTGATTGAATTTGAATTTCGGTTCTTGTATCAATCGAACTGGTTGCTTCATCTAAAATCAATATCTTAGGGTCTGCCAAAATAACTCTTGCAATCGTCATCAATTGTTTTTGTCCAGCCGATATATTACTAGACTCTTCGTTAATTACAGAATGGTAACCTTGTGGTAGTGTCTTAATAAAATGATGAACATGCGCAGCTTTTGCTGCTTCAATTACTTGGTCATCTGTAGCCTCTTCTTTCCCATATTTAATATTATCCTTTACCGTCCCACCAAATAACCAAGTATCTTGCAATACCATGCCAAACATTTTACGAAGTTCTCCTCTATCAAAATCTTTAATATTGTGCCCATCAATTAAAATAGCACCTTCGGTAACGTCATAAAATCGCATTAATAATTTTACCATTGTGGTTTTTCCAGCTCCTGTTGGTCCTACAATGGCAATTTTTTGCCCTTCATGAACTTCACTATTGAAGTCATGAATAATAGTAGTTTCTTCATCATATCCAAATTTCACATGTTCAAATTTTACATTTCCCTTTAAGTTTTCTATGGTAACTTCTTTTTTATGGGTATCTATTTCTTCGGGCTCCTCTAAAAATTCAAATATTCTTTCTGCTGCTGCTATCATAGATTGTAGCATAGCTGATATTTGTGCAATTTGGTTAATTGGCTGGGTAAATTGTTTGTTATATTGAATAAAACTTTGGATATTACCAACTGTAATCGTTCCATTAATTGCTAAATAACCACCAGCAACAGCAACGCCTACATATCCAACATTAGAAATAAAGTTCATAACAGGAAACATTAGACCTGATAAGAACTGAGATTTCCATCCTGAATGGTATAATTCTTTATTCGCTTTTTCAAATTCCTTCATCACTTTTTCTTCACTATTGAAGGCTTTTACAATGTTTAATCCTCCATAAATTTCTTCTACCTGCCCATTTACGTCTGCTAAATATTTTTGTTGCCTTTGGAAATACTTTTGTGATTTTCCTACAATATTTTTTACTAAAAAGCCTGCAATTGGTAAAATAATTAAAGAAATCAAAGTCATTTGCCAACTAATCGAAAACATCATAATCAAAATTCCAATAATAGTACATACAGAAGTAATAATTTGCGTAATACTTTGGCTCAAATTAAAACTTAAGGTATCAATATCATTGGTTATTATGGATAACACTTCTCCATTCGTTTTTTTATCAAAATATTTCATAGGTAAGTTATTAATTTTTATAATAATGTCATTTCTCATTTGATATGTCAATTTTTGTGAAACACCAGTCATTGTATAGTTTTGAACAAAGGAGAAAAGGCTACTAATTAAATACAAAATTAATAAAGTAATCGAAATTTGAGCAATTTTTTCAAAGTTAATTCCACTACCACCAGATACTTTATTGACTAAACCATTGAATATTTCAGTGGTTGCATTTCCTAATATTTTTGGTCCTACAATGGTAAAGATAGTACTTCCAATTGCAAAAATTAACACAACAATAAGTGCTAGTCTATATTTTCCTAAATAATGACTCATTAATTTTTTAGCTGTTTGTTTAAAGTTTTTGGCTTTTTGCGTTGTTGCTCCTCCTGGTCCCATTTGACCACCCATTGGTCCTGGCATAATTATTCGCCTCCCTTCTTACCTAATTCTTCTTCTGATAATTGTGATAATGCTATTTGACGATAGGTTTCATTATCTTTCATTAATTCTTCATGAGTTCCTACCCCTACTACTTTTCCTTCTTCTAATACGACTATTTTTTCTGCATTCATAATGGTACTAATTCTTTGAGCTACAAGGATAACCGTTTTATTTTTGGTTTTACTTGCTAAGGCTTCTCTTAATTTACTATCGGTTTTAAAGTCTAAAGCTGAAAAGCTATCATCAAATACAAATATTTCTGGGTCTTTGGCAATGGCTCTGCTAATTGCTAGACGTTGTTTTTGTCCACCAGAAACATTACTGCCTCCTTGTGCAATTGGCTCCTTAAATTGTTTTTCTTTTTCTTCTATAAAGTCAATTGCTTGTGCAATTTCTGCTGCTTGCTTCATCCTCTCATCTGACATGGTTTCATCTGCATATTTAATATTAGACTCAATGGTTCCTGAAAATAGAATTCCTTTTTGTGGCACAAAGCCAATTAAATCTCTTAGTTTCTTTTGTGAAACTTCTTTTACGTTTACTCCATCAATTAAAAGTTCTCCTCCTGTTACGTCATAAAATCTCGGTAATAGGTTTACAACTGTGGATTTCCCACTTCCTGTACTTCCAATAATAGCTGTTGTTTCGCCTGGTTTTGCTGTAAAGTTTATATCTGATAATACTTCTGTATCGGCATCGGGATAGCGAAATGATACATTTTTGAATTCTACTAATCCTTTTTTATTTGGGTCAAATTCTTTTACTTCTGGTAAATCTTGAATACTTGGCTCGGCTTCGATTACTTCATTGATACGTCTTGCAGATACAGCTGCTCTTGGAAGCATTATAGATATCATAGATATCATTAAAAATGCCATTACAATTTGCATGGTATATTGGATAAATGCCATCATATCTCCAACTTGCATCACACCTTGTTCTACATTGTGACCACCAACCCATACAATTAAAATCATGATGGAATTCATAACAAGCATAAGCAAAGGCATCATCATTGACATAGCACGGCTTACAAATCGGTCTGTTTTCATTAAGTTGGTGTTGGCTACTTCAAATCTTGCTTCTTCTTTTTTCTCTTTATGGAAAGCTCTAATAACTGGTAAGCCTGTTAAAATCTCTCTTGCTACTTGATTTACTTTATCTACTAATTCTTGTAGTTTTTTGAATTTTGGCATGGTCATAATAAATAAAGTTCCCACAATAAATAGTATGGCTAAAATAGCAACTCCAATAATCCATGCCATTTGGCTATCACTGGTGGTTAAAACTTTTACAAATCCTCCTATACCAATAATAGGAGCATATACTACTACTCTAAATAGCATCGTAATTAATTGTTGAATTTGTTGAATATCATTTGTACTACGAGTAATTAATGATGCTGTTGAAAATTCTGATAATTCTTTATTGGAAAAATGAATTACTTTTTTAAAGACTTTGTCTCTTAATGTTCTTCCTAATTTTGCTGCTACTTTAGAAGATAATAGCATAATTGATATTGCTGATATCATGGTAATTGAAGCAATTCCTAACATTTGCATCCCTGCCATAAGGATATAATTGTTTTGTAATTTGTCGGTATCTACCCCTAATTTTTTATATACTTCTTTTACCGTAGCAATTGCTGCCTGTTCTTTAATAGAGTCTTGCATGTCGTCTATTTTACTGGTAAATTGTGATAACACTTCATTTCGTTGCTCTTCCGGTGTATTTTTAATAATTTCCATAAGACTTTGTGTTTGTATATAGTGCTTTTGCACCTCTGGCATTTTTGCCATCATTTTTTCTTTGATTGGATTCGCTATTTCTTCCTTTTGAATGGTTTGCCACTCAAGCAATGGTGTTGCCATGATTTTAGCTAGTTCTTGTTTTGGTTCTTCTTCTATCTTTTTTAATGTGTATATGGTATCTGCTTGTACTTCTTTGTCTTTGCCTAAATATTTGTTAATTATCGTTTCTTCTTGTTTGTTTGGTTCTTTTCCTACTAAAGTATAATTTTCTAAAATTTGATTGTCTTCTTGTGTGAACATCAAAAGATTGTCCATATCTTCTTTGGCAATTATTTCTGGAACAGCCTCTTCAATTCCTCCTGCTTGTATTCCAATGTTTACAATTTTAGAGGTGTATTCTGGCAAAGCCAAATCTGTTGCTGCTTGTAAACATAGCAATAGAACAATTACTACAACTGATAAAAATGACTTTTTTAAATTTCTCAATACTTTTAGCATTCTTTTCTCCCTTCTGATAAATAAATAAACACTGCATCTCATTATATGTGACACAGTGTTTGCTCTCAATGTTCTATTTGTGAATTTTTTGTGAATTACAATATGCCTAATTTTACATTTTTCTAAATACGCCACCAACTTTTCCTAATATTTCACAAGTTGGTACAATAATTGGGTCCATTGTAGAGTTTTCTGGTTGTAATCTAATATGGTCTTTTTCTTTATAAAAGGTCTTTACGGTTGCTTCTTCTCCTATTAATGCTACTACGATTTCTCCATTGTTGGCGGTATTTTGCTTTTTAACTAAGATATAGTCTCCATCTAAAATTCCAGCTTCTATCATACTTTCTCCTCTAACAGTAAGCATAA
>CANPHV010000052.1 GCA_947573965.1 uncultured Clostridium sp. | reverse complement strand
AACATTATACTATATTTTCTCACTTTGTACATAAATTTTTAAGCGATTGCCATATAAATATTGCAAAAAAATTAACTTAAGGTTATACTATAAGGAGAAAAAATTAAAAATGAACGAAGGAAAAAGAGAAAGGAAACGAAAAGATGGAAGAAATAGACTTAAAAGAAATGTTCAACATTTTTTGGACTAAAAAATTACAAATGATATTAATTATTTTAGGATTTATCGTAGCAGGAATCATATACACATCAGAATTTACAATACCAATGTACAGTGCATCAACAACACTTGTTTTAGCTTCCTCAGAAGATACAGAAAAAAATGTAAATACAACCATAACAGCAACCGACATTACCATAAATTCTAAACTAGTATCAACTTATAGTGAACTAGTAAAAAGTAAAAACATATTAAGAGAAGTAATCTCTAATTTAGGGATAAAAATAGAAGAAGACATTTTGAGAAAACACGTAAAAGTAACAGCTGTTAAAAACACAGAGCTAATCGAAATAACAGTAGAAGATGAAAATCCAAACGACGCAGCAAAAATAGCCAATGAAATTGCAAGAGTCTTTACCGAAAAAGTAAAAGAAATATATAATATTAACAATGTTCAAATTGTAGATGAAGCAGAAGTCGCAGGGGCACCATCTAATATCAACTATGTAAAAAGTGCCATTTTATTTGCAGGAATTGGTTTAGCAGTAGCCGTTATGTATGTAATTGTAGCGAATATGTTTGATACCACTGTAAAAACTGCAGAAGATATTGAAAAGAACTTTGAAGTACCAGTATTAGCATCCATACCAATGATAGAAAAATTAAATGAAAGGAAGCACAAGAGATAATGAAAAAGGAAGTAATTGCCCATAAAGACCCAAAATCTCCTATTTCAGAGATTTTTAGAACCTTAAGAACCAACATACAATTTATTAACACCAACAAAAAAACAAAAACATTATTAGTCACTTCAACTCTTCCAGGAGAAGGGAAAAGTTGGATTGCCTCTAATTTAGCCGTTACTTTTGCCCAAACAGGAAAAAAAGTAGTATTAATTGATGCTGATATGAGAAAAGGAAGACAATATGGGATATTTGATATACCACCAACGCCAGGATTATCGAATTACTTATCAGAGATAGGAATACCTAAAAAGGAAAATATATCAGAAGAAATTATAGCATGTATTCGAAAAACAGAAGTGCCAAATCTTTATGTCATGCCAGCAGGAAGTATTCCACCAAATCCTTCTGAATTATTAGTTTCTCCAAAAATGTTAAAACTACTAGAAAAATGTAAACAAGTTTTTGACATTACTATCATTGATGGAACACCTTGTGAATTGGTAACAGATGCTGTTATTTTATCGAGAATTGTAGATTCAACCATTATTGTAACAGCTCATAAATTAACCAAAAAAGATGCCTTAGAAAGGGTCATCAAAAACATACAAAATGTTGGTGGAAATTTAACAGGGGTAGTAGTCAACAAAATGCCTATCTCAGGAAAAAAATACGAAAAGCAATATTATTATTATGGAGATAGTTCTAGAAAATTAGAAATAGAGCCAACTAATTTAGAAATAGAAAAGCCAAAAGAAATAAAACAAGAAACGACTGAAAAACCTAATAAAACGACTACAAAGAAAACAACCACTAAAAAAAGTACAACTGAAACGAAACAGACCAAACCTAAAACAAACTCAAAAACAGCAACAAAAGCAACTAAAACAACAAAATCAACAACAAATGAAACCAATGTGAGTGATGAGAAAAAATCAGAAGAAACAACAAAAGAAGAAAGAACCAGTGACATTTTAAAACAAATGAATGAATATTTAAACAAAGAAAAAGGAGAGAAAAATGATTGACTTTCACACACATATATTGCCCAATATAGATGATGGAGCAAGAAACATTGAAGAAACCATTGAATTAGTCCAAGAAGCACAAAAAGTAGGATTTGAGGCAATCATTTCAACTTCTCATTATATGGAGGGATATTACGAGACAAATGTACCAGAAAGAGAAATGTGGATTAATGTAATATACCAAAAATTACAAGAAGAAAATCTTAACATGAAATTATATTTAGGAAACGAAGTTTATTTATCCGAAAATTTAGTTTCTTTATTAAGAGAAGGAAAAGCTTGTACCATAAATGATACCAGCTATGTTCTTTTCGAAATGCCATTAAACATAGAGCCTATGAATATGTATAATGTAATCTATGAGATGATACAACATAAGTTAGTACCAGTATTAGCACATCCAGAAAGATATACATTTATTCAACAAGAGCCAGAGATAGTAGCAGAGTTAATCGAAAAAGGAGTTTTGATACAGTCTAATTATGCTAGTATCTTAGGATACTATGGAAAAAAAGCACAAGTAATGGTAAAAAAATTCTTACAAAGTAATATGGTACATTTTTTAGGAAGTGATGTTCACAGACCCAATACCATTTACCCTAGAATACCACAAATACTAACAGAATTAACCAAAATCGTAGGGGAAGAAAAATTAGAACAATTAACAACAAGCAATCCCAAATTAGTCTTAAAAAATAAAAGAATAGAAATCGAAGAACCGAATAAGATAGAATTAACACTAAAAGAAAAGCTAATTATGAAGATGAGCAAGTAAGAAGGGAAGTAGAATTATGAGAAAATATTTTGGAACAGATGGGATAAGAAGAATAGCCAATACCGAATTAACACCAAGTTTAGTTTATAAAGTAGCAAAAGCAGGAGCGTATGTCTTATCAAAACACACAGACCACGTACCTACCATATTGATAGGAAGAGATACTCGTATCTCTGGAACACTAATTGAAAGTGCTATGGTAGCAGGATTTTTAAGTTTTGGAGCTAATGTGAAATTATTAGGGGTTATACCAACACCAGCTGTTGCTTATTTAACAAGAAAACTAAAAGCAGATGCAAGTGTAGTTATTTCTGCTTCTCATAATACCTATGAATTTAATGGAATTAAATTTTTCAGCAATAAAGGAATGAAAATTCCAGATACACTAGAAGAAGAAATAGAAGAAATCATGGACTCTGGAAAAATAGACGATTTGACAGCCGTTAATGATAAAATTGGTGTTTCAGAATATGCCTTGGAATTAATGGATGAGTATGTTTACTTCTTTCGCAAACACTTTGAAGAAGTAATAGAAGAAAATTTAACCAAAGACTTTATCGTAGGACTGGACACAGCAAATGGCGCAACATCAGTAGTCGCAGAAAAAGTATTTCGAGCACTTGGTATTCCTTATAAAATTATAAACAATAAACCAGATGGAATTAATATCAATCAAAATTGTGGTTCAACTCATTTAGAAGGATTAAAAAAGTTTGTAGTAGAAAATCATCTAAGTTTAGGTGTTGCCTATGATGGTGATGGAGATAGATGTTTAGCCATTGATGAAAAAGGAAACGAGATAGATGGAGACAGATTGTTAGCCATTATCTCTAGCAATTTAAAAGAAAAAGGACAATTGAAAAAAGACACAATTGTAGCAACTGTTATGAGTAATTTAGGACTAAACAAATATGCCAAAGAAAATAGTTTAGCATTATTACAAACCAAAGTAGGAGACCGTTATGTGTTAGAAGAAATGCTAAAACAAGATTTCAATTTAGGAGGAGAACAATCTGGACACGTTATTTTACTTGACTACAATCCAACAGGAGATGGAATATTAACTTCTTTGATGTTAATAAAAGCGATGTTAGAAAGTAAGAAACAAGCCTCCGAATTAGGCGATATGGTAAGACTGTATCCACAAGTGCTAGTTAATGCCAAAGTAAGTAATGACAAAAAATATGATTATGAAAGAGACAAAGAAATAAAAGAAGCCATTGAAAATCTAGAAAAAGAATTTGCAGGAAATGGAAGAGTTTTAATTAGACCATCAGGAACAGAGCCATTAGTAAGGGTTATGATTGAAGGAGAAGACCAAACAGATATTAGTAAAAAAGCCCAAGAAATAGCTAACTTAATAGAACAAAAATTAGTTTAACTAAAAAACGTTTTGTAACAAAAATGTAATAAAAAAGTCACAAAAAAATATTGCGTAAAAACATAATTAATGATAACATATAAATAAAGATAAACAAAAGAAAATGGAGGGTTAAAGATGTTTATTTTTGATATATCAAATCCACTAACCTTAATTTTAATGCTAGCAGCAACCGTATTACTTATATTTTTAGCACAAGAAGTGAAAAAAAGTTATATAGGAGCAATTGTTTTATTTGCTTATTTGATTATTCTAATTGTACATGTAGCACAAATAGCGACCTTGTCAGAAGAATTTAGATATATGTTAACAACGTTGTCAAGATGTATAGCAATTGATTTTGTATTTGTTTTAATTAGCTTCTTTTCTTATCTATGGGTAGATGACATAGAAGCAAAAGCAGAAGGAAAGAAAAGCATTGACAACAGTTTAGATTGGTTTTGGAGGAAAGTATAAGTTTTAATAAAAAAGCGAGCCTAAGATTTCTTAAGAAATCTTAGGCTCGCTTTTGGGTTTCTTTGTCATAAATGAAAAAGTTTTGCATATACATACAAAAGGAGAATTTTGGACAAAGGACAAGGAGAAATTATGTTTAATGTTACAGTACTAAAAATGAAAGATATAAAAAAATATGTAATAGGAATGTTGGTAACGACTATAATTATCATAACCGTTAGTCAATATTTTCCTAAAGTACTGAAAGAAAAAAGAAGTCTGCCACAATGGGTTACAGAAAATAGTATGCTAGGGTGTTTAGAACAAGCTGTACCAACAATGGCAAGTGTTAATGAAGAATATAAGAAAATAGCCGAAGAAGAGGAAATAACAGAAGACAAATTTTTACAAGGAATACTAAAGACACAGATTAGTTCAATACAAGGGATAGAAAACATAGAGACAAAAGAAAAAGAGGAAGCAAACGAAGAAGTAGCACAAGAGCCACAACCACCAAAAGAAGAAAACATAGAATTAGCACGGAACAGGCTTAACAACAGAAGTAATTACGAATAATCCATTAAAAGACAATTATAATGTTCAATATGGAAAAGTGAAAATAAAAAATGAAACAGAATATCAATTAACAGAAGAAATGATGAAGCCAGATATTACAATTGAAAATAAAAATGTTGTATTATTCCATACGCATAGTTGTGAAAGTTATACTTCAAGTGAAGCTTATCCGTATAATCCAACTGGAAATTTTAGAACAACCGATTTGAATTTTTCCGTAACTAGAGTAGGTACAGAATTAGAAAATCAATTAAAACAATATAATTATCCAGTAGTACACGATACCTCCTATCATGATTATCCAGCTTATAATGGTTCATATACACGTTCTTTAGTAACGGTGGAGAATATCTTAAAAGAAACACCATCAGACATTGTTATCGACCTACATAGAGATGCCATTGGAAGTAGAAGTGATTATGCACCAACTGTCAAAATAGGAGAAAAGGATGTAGCAGCCCAAATCATGTTCGTAGTAGGAACTAATAATGGAGGCCTATGGCATCCTAATTGGAACCAAAATTTAAAGTTTGCAATTAAAGTACAAGAAAAGGCAGAAGAAATGTATCCAGGTTTATTTAAGTCCATTACGCTGACGAAGTCAAGATATAACCAACATACAGCCAAATATGCAAATATTATTGAAGTAGGAGCGACAGGGAATACACTAGAACAGTGCTTAACTAGTATGAAGTATTTGGCAAAAGTGATGGCAGAGGTTATGGGACAGTAAAAATGGTAGAACCCCCATTTTATTTACATAAAGTATTGCAATAAAATAAAAAATACGGTATAATAAAGAATAGGGGGTAAAATATGGGAAAAAATGAAAATATTGAAATAAGTAGAATATTAGATATTATTAAAAGTAAAAAACTAGTAATCGCAACTATTTTAGTAATTTTTATTGTACTAGGGTGTATCTATTCTTATCACTATGTAGTACCAAAATACAAAGCAACCTCAAGTTTATTATTAATACCAAACAGTGCATCAGAAGGGAAAGTAATCGTGAGTTCAGACTTAACCGTAAATGCAGACTTAACCGTAAATTCAGGATTAATCGAAACCTATCGAAGCATAGGAGAAAACTCAAAAGTAATCAAGCAAGTGATTCAGAATTTGGGATTAGATATGACAGAAGAAGAACTATTAAAAGAAATGAAAATTACAGTGATGAAAGATACTTATGTAATACAAGTAGAAGTTACGAATACAAATGCACAAGTTGCAATGGAAATAGCCAAAGAATTTGACGAAGTATTCTTAAAAGAGATAGGAGAAATCTATCACTTAAATAATGTTGGAATTGTTGATGAAGCACAATTGCCAGAGGAACCATATAACATTAATCATGGGAAGGATATGGTTTTGTTTATGGTGGCTGGAATTGGCGTAGCATTTGCAGCTATTATGATTTTTTATGTATTTGACAATACTATAAAAAGTGAAGAAGAAATTGAAAAATATGTACACTTAAAATCATTGGGAAATATTCCACTTAACCAAGATAAAACGCAAGAAATTGTAAGTCGTCAAAAAGCGAAATCATATGTTACAGAATGTATCAATACCATAAGAACTAACATTTTATACATGAATTCTGCCAAAAATGCACAAACCATATTAATTACAAGTTGTACACCAAGAGAAGGAAAGAGTTGGGTTTCAGCAAATATTGCAACCGCTTTTGCAGAGACAGACAAAAAGGTTTTGTTGATTGATAGTGACATGAGAAAAGGTAGAGCCCATAAAATCTTTAAAGTAAGTAACGATGAAGGACTTTCTAATTATCTATATGCAATGACAGGAAATCATAAAAAAGACGTTAAATTAGGAAAACAATATATTCAAGAAACTAAAATACCAAACTTACATATTTTAACCAATGGAGCGATTCCACCAAATCCTTCTGAACTGCTAGAATCTGGTAAAATGAAAGATTTATTAAATGCCTTGAAAAAAGTTTATGATATCATTATTGTTGATGCACCACCATGTAAATTAGTAACAGATAGTATTATATTATCAACCATTGTAGATTCAACTATTTTAGTAGCAAATAGTGAAAAAACAAAAATGAAAGACTTTAATGAAGTAAAAAAATCAATTCAAATGGTAGATGGGGAAATTATAGGTGCTATTCTAAACAAGAAGAAGATTTCAGGAAAAACGTATAGTACAGGTTATTATTATGGACATAGTCATTCAGAAGAACTAGAAGTAGAGAAAGAAAGAGAAATTGTATCAGTTGAAGAATTAATAAAAAAAGCAACAAAAAGTTGGAAAGAAGATAAGATAGAAACTTTGTCAGAAGAAATACTAGAACAAGAGACAAGTGAAGTAAAAGATACTAGGGTAGAAGTAAAGAAGGAAAACATTGACTACCAAAAAATAAAAAGTCTAATGGAAACGCAAATAAAAGAATTAGCAGATAATATGAAAGAAAGTAATTATATGCAGGTTCTTTTAGAAAAAGCGGAGGAAGAGAAATTAACGAAACAAGATAGTATTAAGCAAGAAATAGAAAAAATACAAGAACAATTAGAAGAAAGCAAACTAGGTACCAATGAAAAAATAGTTCAAATGCAAGAAGAAATGCAAAAAACAATTCAAGAGGAAATTACAAAAGTAGATTATGCAAAACAAATCCAAAATATGAAGGAAATGATGAAGAAAAATAATGAGGATTTACTAGATACCCTTCAAAAAGAAAAAGATAGTGAACAAGCTATGCAGTTACTATTTAATGAGAGAATAACACAAGTACAAGAAGAAATGCAAAGAACAGTACAACAAGAAATGACGAAAATAGATTATACCGAACAAATTCTTACCATAAATGAAATGTTAAATAATCTAAAAGATAGTTATTTAGAAATAGTAAATGAAATCAAAGTAGGAGAAGCAGAAAAAGCAATAGAAATAGAACAAGAACCAAAAGAAGCCAGAAAAAGTAAAAACATAATTGATTTTAAAACGTTAAGAAAACAAAAAACGAAAAAAATGGTATATTCAATTGAAGAGGATATTGCTTATGAAGATTTAGCACAAACAGCTACTTATATCATTCCACTTAAAACTAACTCAGAAGAAGCTTGTGAAAATATTATATAAAGAGAAAAAACAAACTTATTTTGAATGAAAGTAAGTTTGTTTTTTCTATAGACTACTTGAAATTTAACTCATATTCTAATATAATGAACAAAGAAAAACAAAGGAAAGGTAGGAGAGGAAATATGGCAGAAATAAAATTAGACTTAAAAAATAGTGAAATCACGCAAAAAAGTATCATGGAATACAAAGAACAGGTAGAAAACATTCATAAAGACTTACATAAAAGAGCGAATGACGAAAAAGACTTTGTAGGATGGTTAGAATTGCCAACCAACTATGACAAAAAAGAATTTTCAAGAATCAAAAAAGCAGCAAAGAAAATCAAAAAAGAATCAGACATACTAGTAGTGATTGGAATAGGAGGATCTTATTTGGGGGCTAGAGCAGTAATAGAAAGCCTAACAAGTTCCTTTTACAACATGTTACCAAACAAAGAAAGAAAATATCCACAAATATTATATGTAGGAAACAACTTAAGTCCTAATTACATAAACGAATTAATTGATTACATCGGAAACAAAGACTTTTCCGTTAATGTGATATCAAAATCTGGAACAACAACAGAGCCAGCAGTAGCCTTTCGAATTTTTAGAGAAATCTTAGAAAACAAATATGGGATCGATGAAGCAAGAAGCAGAATTTATGCAACAACAGACAAAGAAAAAGGAGCCCTAAAAACCTTAGCAGATAACGAAGGATATGAGAAATTTATCGTACCAGATAATATTGGTGGTAGATATTCTGTCTTAACAGCAGTAGGATTGCTTCCTATAGCCGTAGCAGGAATTGACATTGACAAATTAATGGAAGGTGCTAGAATTGGGCAAGAAAGATACAACGATGCTAACTTAAAATATAATGAATGTTATCAATATGCTGTAGCTAGAAATATTTTAAACCAAGATAAAAAAGACATAGAAATATTAGTCAACTATGAGCCAAAAATGCACTATTTTACAGAATGGTGGAAACAACTATATGGAGAAAGTGAAGGAAAAGAGGGAAAAGGAATATTTCCAGCAGGAGTAGACTTTACAACCGACTTACATTCTATGGGACAATACATTCAAGAAGGAAAAAGAAACCTATTCGAAACCGTAATAACCGTAGAAAATCCAAACACAGACATAACCATCAACCCAGATGATGACAACTTAGATGGACTAAACTACCTAGCAGGAAAAGGATTAGACTATGTAAACAAAAAAGCTATGGAAGGAACCATAAAAGCACATATGACTGGAAAAGTGCCAAATATACAAATAACTATGGAAAGATTAGACGAAAGCAATTTAGGAGAACTAATCTATTTCTTTGAAAAAGCTTGTGCTATGTCTGGTATGATATTAGGCGTTAATCCATTTAATCAACCAGGAGTTGAGGAATATAAGAAAAACATGTTTAAACTACTAGAGAAGCCAGGCTATTAATGAATGTTCTTTGGGGACGTTTCCTTTTGCACATTTTTGTGCATTTGGGACACATCTCCAATTTTATTATGACAAGAAAGGAAAAAGAAATGATATACCAAGAAAAAGTAAAAATAGGGTTAAAAGATATATGGAAAGGAAAAGAAGTAAGCAATAAAGCTATCTTAGAATATTTGGAAAATGTGGCAGCTTATCATTCAGATAGTGTTGGATATGGCATTAATACAACAGAACAAACTGGTTTGAGTTGGTTATTATTAGATTGGAAAGTAAAAGTGATAAAAAGACCAGAATATGGGCAAGTTTTAAACATACACACTTGGTCAAGAAATATCATAAAATGTTATGCTTACCGTGATTTTGAGGTATATGATGAAAAGAACAATTTATGTGTAATAGCATCTTCTAAATGGCTATTAGTGAATAATGAAACAGCCAAAATTGCAAAGGTCGAACAAGAAATGGCAGATAAATATCATTCTGAAATAGGAAAAATGGTATTTGAAGAAGAAATTGAGAAAATAAAAGCACCAGAAAATTATGAAACTAGTATAATTTATGAGATAAAAAGGAAAGATATAGATATTATAGGTCATGTACACAATTTATATTATTTAGATATGGCATATGAAGCTATGCCTCAAGAAGTTTATCAGCAAAGACCTTTTGACAAATTTAGAATTAGCTATAAAAAAGAAATTAAATTAGGAGAAACGGTAAAGTGCCAGTATGCTTATGAAGAAAACAAACACTTTGTAATGATTCGAAGTGAAGATGAAACGATATTGCATGCTATCATTGAATTAGAAGAAAAAGAAAGTTTTTAAGAAGAAGGGACCAAAAAAGGAACGTCCCCAAATCCCACCTAAATCCCAAAAATTGGCGAAAATAAGAAAAATTTGAAAAAAATGTTGAAATTTGAAAATAGTATGTGATATAATACAAGTTGATTTTAAGAATAGAGGAATAAGTTTGAAGAAAACATAATCCTTAAAGAAGAGAAAGGAATGAAATTGAAATGAAAGCAAATTTGAGAAAAACAAAAATCGTTGGAACAATAGGACCTGCTAGTGAAAACAAACTAAAAGAATTATTTGAAGCAGGATTAAATGTAACAAGAATTAACTATTCACATGGAAGTTGGGAAGAACAATCAGAAAAAACAGAGGAAATCATTAAACTAAGAAAAGAATTAGATATTCCAATATCTTTATTATTAGACATGCAAGGACCAGAAATCAGAACAGGTATGTTAGTAACAGGAAAAAATGAAAAAA
>CANPHV010000051.1 GCA_947573965.1 uncultured Clostridium sp. | reverse complement strand
AGCAAAGGACTGAAAATCCTTGTGTCCCTGGTTCGATTCCAGGTGAAGGCACCAATTGAAGTAGTTATATCAGTGGCTACTTCTTTTTTGTTATAATATAGATATGAATGGGAGGTTAAAATGGAAATAGACTATCCACCATATAAAATTACAGATAAAATGTTAAACTTAGCAACTAAGATAATGGAGAAAATTGGAGAAGCTAATTATTTTGAAAGTTTAAATAGATTTCCAGAGTTAAGAAGAAAAACAAGAATAAAGTCAATATATTCTTCTTTGGCTATTGAAAACAATCAATTATCATTATTCCAAGTAGAAGCAGTAATTAATGGAAAAGCAGTTATTGGAGAACAAAAAGATATCCAAGAAGTAAAAAATGCTTTTGAAGCTTATGAACAAATTGATCAGGTAAATTTAGAAATCATGGAGAGGCTGTTTATGATGGAGATATTCAGATTTTTATGGCTCCGCCACATGGATTAGTGCCAAGTTTAATGGATAATTTATTTAGTTGGATGAAACAATTAAAAGACACTGTTAATCCACTAATTTTATTTTCTATTTTTCATTATGAATTTGTATTTATACACCCTTTTTCAGATGGAAATGGAAGAACAGCACGACTTTGGCAAACAGCAATACTTGCTAATTGGAAAGATTTATTTAAATATATTCCAATTGAAAGCATAATAAAAGAAAATCAAGAAGAATACTATATTGCTATTCAAAATTGTAATAAGGCAGGAAATTCAAACGAATTTATTGAATTTATGCTTAAAGTTATAGATGAAGCAGTAGATAGAATAATGCTAAATCAACAAGAAACTACACAAGAAACTACACAAGAAACTACACAAGAAAAAATAATAAATTTAATCAAGAAAAATCCAAGTATTACACAGGTCGAAATGGCTAAAGTACTTGACTTAACAAGAGATGGTATATCATATAACAAAAAACCACAAAACCAAAAAGCAACAATCGAAAGAGTTGGCTCAACAAACAACGTAAGTTTCAAAATAAATAGCCCACTGTAAAACAAGATATCATTTTACTACACTAAAAAATCGACTGTAAAATGCCGATTTTTTCGTTGTTCTAATTAAAACTAGTAAAATTATATCAAACAATGGGACAGATAGCAATCAATTGTATATTAAATTTTAAGATTTCTTTAAGCATTTCTTAAAACTTATTTCTTCTTTTTACGGTATAATAAAAACAACCAAAAAGAAGGAGGAAAATAAAGTGAAGAAAAAAATAATGATACTAGTCATAATAGTAGGAACCTACTTATTTCTAAAAAGTGATTTTTTGAATCAGATATCCAATGAGAGTAGCAAATTTATTCTAAAACTTGCTAGTATGACAGAATACCAAACCATCAAACAAGATACCAATAACAACTATTTAGGAAAAGGACAAGAAAAAGCAAAAAACAAAGACAATTATTTCACAACCTTTACCACACAAGAAAACCACCAGAAGACTTATAAAGAATACAAACAAAATGGAAACTTCCTATGGAGCAATAAACAATATTGGGGAGGCACTATGGCAGAAAACGGTTGTGGCATCACTGCTATGGCAACTATTTTAAGTGGATATGGTAAGAACGATACACCAGAAGACCTTAGAAAAAAATATTATCCTGTTTTAGATTATGATTTATTGCCAAAAGAATTATCAAGTACATTCCGTATTAAAAATACAGATTTTTATTATGATGCTGCCCATTTATCCAAGGAAAGCATACAAGAACATCTAAAAACCAATAGACCTATCTTAATTTGTGTATGGAATAAACCACAGGATAATCGTTGGACCACTTCATCACATTACATGGTGTTACTTGCTACCGATGATAAAGATATGGTATATATATCAAATCCAAATGGTGGAGAAAGTGATAGTAAAAGTTCAGGTTGGTATAATTTTAAAGAAGTAGTACCTTATATTGCTAAGGCTCTATACATTGAAAGCTATGAATAAGATATTGCACAGGGGATATTGGTATGCAAGAGAATTACAAGTAGTTTTAGATTATAAAGAGTGCTCTATTCGAACACTCCTTGCTATTTATCCACCTTCATATTATCACCATAGCGCTTAATCTTCTGTGTTGTTGTCTTTTCAAACTCTTTATCGCGAATTCCAAAACTCTTAATATGCTTATAATTAGGAAGTTTCTTATTCACAGCAGAAACGCTGTCGGCAATAATCTTCCAAATTTCCTCTTTAGTAGGAACAGAACCTTTCAAATACTCAGTAATAGCTTCAATATTAGGATAAATTTGAGCATTAATATAGGTTTCATCATCATCCTCTTTGTGAATGCCCAAAACCAAAGCTTCTGAAATCAAAGGATTATCATTCAAATAATATTCAACCTCTTCTGGATAAATATTTTTACCATTTTTCGTAACAATCACACTTTTGCAACGGCCAGTAATATATAAATAGCCATTTTCATCAATTCTACCTAAATCGCCAGTATGAAACCAACCATCTACTATCGTCTGTTTCGTCTTTTCCTCATCTTCATAATATCCAAGCATAACATTAGGACCTTTGACTAAAATTTCGCCAACACCTTCACGATTTGGAGCATCAATTTTATATTCAACATTAGGAATAGGAAGCCCAGCCGCATCGTCCTTTTGGAAAAAGTCAGTATTACCAGCAACTAGTGGGGAACATTCTGTTAAGCCGTAGCCTTGCAACGTCATTAACTTTAGAGCCTTAAAATCAGCTACAATATCAGGATTAGCAGCAGCAGCTCCAACAATAAACACACGAAGTCTTCCACCAAGCGTATTTTTTACTTTATTCTTTACGACTTTCTTTAACCAAAATGGTAAAGCAGAAAAAGGATTTTCCTCTTTTTTTCTATATTTTTCTGGCAGAGACTTGTTCATATTTTTAACAATATTTTTGTGTACATTTTCTAGTAACAAAGGTACGCACAAAATAACAGAAGGATGGAATTCACTCAAGTTTTTAGTGATATAACGCAAACCTTCACAATGAGCGATGCTAGCTCCACTGTAAATAGGCAATAAAAAGCCTAAAGTACACTCATAAGTATGGTGTAAAGGCAAAATGGAAAAGAATAAATCACTTCTTTTAACTTTTACAATTCCATAAGTAGAAAGAATATTAGAACAGATATTTCTTTGCGATAAGCAAACACCTTTTGCGTTTCCTGTTGTACCAGAAGTAAATAGCAAAATACGAAGTTCATCAGGGTCAATTTCAATAGCATCAAAAGCAGTGTTACCATTTTCATAAGCTTTCTTGCCAGCTAATAATAAAGAAGCAAAAGAATTCTTAGCCTCTTTTTGGGCAAAAGGAACAAAGAGAGTATCTGGATTTTCTACTTTTTCAATATTTTTTAAAATACTATCTAGATTTTTATTATCTCCTAAAATACAAACCGTTTGAGAAACATTCATAAAATTAATGACATCATCTGTATGAAGTTCTTTATCAATGGGAACTACAACTCCTACAATACTAGCAGCTAAATAAGAAACGCACCACTGATAACTATTTTTTCCAATAACAGCAATACGTTTCTTGAAAAAGCCCTTTTCAAGTAAGCTTGTCCCTAAAGAAATAATATCATTTTTAAATTGTTCATAGGTAATCGTTATTATAGTGCCGTTTTCATCTTTTCCTTTAAAAGCAGTCCTAGAACGATAAATGTCGCCAGAACGATATAACATATCTTTGAAATTAGTTACTTCCTCTGTTTTATGATATTTCTTTTTTAATTGTTTAGCAATTGGTATGGTTTGTTTCATTTTTGTTCCTCCTTGTAAATATTATTGATAACGATAAAAAATAAATGGATTGGTTTGTGTTACAGTAAGTGTTCCATCGTAAATAGATTCTTCTTGTGTTTCCAGAGGAATGGCAAGAAATACAGTTGTTTTATATTCTTCATCTAAATTGTTTGTAATGTATATGTCAAAAGAAAGTTTGCAAGAAATACTGGCTAAATCAACATTACACCTTTTTAAAAGGGAACCATCATAAGTAATGGGAGTAGAAGTGTCAGTTATGGTAAAATCAGATTTGATATTTTGATTACTATAACTAAGCGTAATTGGATTGGCTAAATTGTTATACAAAATAGGACTGTCTAAATTAGCTTCATTTTCAGCAGTAACTGTAAAATCAAAACTATCTTGTATTTCATTTTCAGTGACTAAATTACTTTTAGCAAATTGGGGTAAACCCTTAAAATGTAATTTGGTTTCTCCAAGTTCAGGTTTATTTATGTATTGAAGGTTTTGAATGCTTACTTTCTTAAAGGTATTTTTTAAGTTTTTCTCTTCAAAAGAAGAACTATTAATGAAAATAGCAAGGTCTGTAAATTGATATAAATTTTCTATGGTAAAATTAGTAGCAGAGCCAGTCTTGTTTTTGGCATCACAGTTACTAAACATTACAATTTTATCTACTTGAAAAACAGTTTTATCATTTTTATTAGCAAAAGGTAAAATATCTCTTTCAAAGTTACTTTTAATTACATATTTTTGAAAAAGAAGAAGGGCTAGTACCAACACAAGAATAAATAATAAAAAGACAATAACTGTTAAAATCTTTTTTTTCTTGTCCATATTAAAAAATCCTCCTTTATAGACAACTATATCATAGTACAAAACAAAAATAAAATCAAGATTTCATTGACAAAAGAAATAATAAAAGGTAAAATAATTTTAGGTGATTATATGAAAGCAAAAGATAAAGGAAATATTAAAATTACGTTAAAAAGCGTTATTACTTTTTTAACTTTTATTATTAGTTTATTATATTGTATCATATTTTATAACTATTATTTCGGAAGAAATCATGTCTATGCATCAGAAACCTTATCTCGAGAGGTTCAAAATGTTTCCATTAGTAAAGCAGAAGAAATTGATATTGAAAAAATTATAGAACAAAATGCACAAGAGGGAAAAAAAGAAGAATACATCGTAGAAGAGACCGTATTGGAATATATTACAAAATATAAAAACAATAATAGTTTGCCAAAAGGACAAATGCAAGTGATACAAGAAGGACGAGAGGGAAAACAACAAATAACAATCAAAAAAACTTATCAAAATGATGAATTAATAGCAGAAGAGCAAGTTTCAAGTAAAGTAACCAAAGCATCTGTTAATAAAATTGTCGAAATCGGAACGGCTAATTATAGTAGCAATTACAAAGTAAAAGTAGGAGATAAGTTATTTGTTACTTCAGACCGTTTATCCGTTATGGTAGAGCCAAACGAGCAAGCACAAAAAATAGCAACCTTAAGCAAAGGAACGGAACTAAAATTATTAAAAATAGAAGGGCAATGGTACCAAATTTCATCTGGAAGCCTTACAGGATACGTTAAAGCAGAAAGTACCACTTATTTAGATGCCAATAAAAAAGAGGAAGAAAAATCCGATACCAGCACAACACAAAACAAAGCACAATTAACAGCAAACCTAAACTTTCATATGGCTTTAAATAAGCCAAGTGGTTTAACATTAGAACAATTCAAAACAATTTTATCTGACAGCAAAGATACCAATAAAATATTCAGAAATAATGCAGAATATTTCTATTACATCGAAAAACAATACAACATTAACGGGGTATTTGTAGCAGCTGTTGGTATCCACGAAAGTGCATGGGGAACATCTAAAATTGCAAGAGAGAAAAATAACTTATTTGGTTATGGAGCTTATGATTCGAATCCATACAATGGTGCTTATTCTTTTTCAGATTATTCAGAATGCATTGATTTAATTGCTAGGGTATTTGTAAAATACTATATCAATCCAAAAGGGACGGTTATTTACGGTGGTGAAAAAGCAGAAGGAACTTATTACAATGGACCAACTTTAAGTGGAATTAACACAAGATATGCCAGTGATAAAAATTGGGCAAATGGTGTCTATAATCATATGAAATATTTATACAATAAATTGTAAAAAATTCTTGCTATTTTTTACGATTTATTGTATGATATAAGAGCAAGAATAATGAAAAGGAAAAAAATACCAAAAAATGACTTGGGAAAGGGGACAAATCATGAAAAAAGGAATTATTATAGTAACCATTATTATGTTAGTGATTGGAATATTTTCAATAGCCAGTAAAAGTTATGCCGATGACAAAGCAATTGATGACAAAACAGAAAGTAGAATTGTTGAAATAAAAGACAATGCAGCCAAATCATTAGAAGATTATAAAGTAAAATATGGTTCAGACACTTATGGAACCGTAGCTTACATTTTAAATCTAGTTCGAATTTATAGCATACCAGTATGCTTTTTAGGAATTGCGGTTGGTGCAATTCACCAATACGTAATAGGTATTAGAAAATTGGACACACTAGAAAGAGGAATGGCATTCATCGTAACCTGTGTCACACTTTTAATAATATGCCAAATTTTACCACTTGCTTTTGCCGTGTTTGTAAAATTTGGAAGGGGGTAACAAATGAAAGTATTATTTGCTGTAAGCAATGAAGAGATATCAGAATCAATTGTAAAAAAATATCAAAAGGAATACAAACAAATTATATCCTACAAAAATGTATATTACTTTAATGCAATATTAAAGGAATTACAAAAAGACAAAACATATGATAGAGTGGTTATTAGTGAAGATTTAGAAGCCTTTACACATACCCAATATGACCAAATCGACAAATTTATTTTTGAGAAATTAGATGGAATTAGTGATGAAGCTTCGAATGTAAAAGGAAACGACACACCAATAATTGTAATCTGTTCCGACAGAAGAACAAAATCAGAACCAATGCTAATAAAATTATTTGGTATTGGGATTTATAATGCTATCATTGGAAATGATAGAAGTGTAGACGAAGTTTGTCGTTTAATCAATAGACCACGTACCAAAAAAGAAGCAAAAACTTATTATAAAATCGACACAGAAGATGTTGGATACCAAGCAGAAAACGAAAATGACGTTAGTGAGATGGAAATCCAAAACATTGTAGCGCATTATAAAAGATTAGGAAAAAATGAAGATAGATATATTGACAGCTTCAACAATATAGCAGCACAATACAATGACACACAATTAAGAATTATTACTAAATTTTTACCATTAAATGTACGTGCTGTTTTAGAAGAAAGGTCACCAAAATATCAACAAATCATGTCCTTTAATAATGCTGTTTCTGATACTTTAAGAAAGAGCAAGCAAGAGGAAGAAGAAGGACCAAGCCAAATTCTATTAAAATCTACGAATCGAGATACAGTACTTTCTAAGCCAGTAGTCATACCATCAGCAGTTAACATGAGTGGTACCAAAAAATTGGCAAGACAAAAAACAGGAGTTGAGCCAATTGAAGAACCACAAGTTCGTCCACAACCAACAGTAAGACAACCAGTGCAAGAAGTTATGCCACAACAAGAACAAGTAGCAGAACCAATCATAGAAGGATTAGATGATTTTGAAGATTTTGCACCAACACCAATAGAAACACAAGTAATACAAGAAACAGAGCCAAGGATAGAAACATTAGTAGAAGAAGTAGAAGCACCAGAAATAGAAGGACTAGAAGAAGTACCAGTTGTACCAGAAGTAGTACAACCAGTAAAAAGAGGAAGAGGAAGACCTAGAAAAAATCCAATTCCAGTAGAAGAACCAAACAAACCAAAAAGAGGAAGAGGAAGACCTAGAAAAAATCCAATTCCAGAACCAGTGGTTACAGAACCAGTAGTTACAGAACCAGTAGAAGAAGCAGTACTTCCAGGATTAGAACCACAAATACAACCAGTAGTTTCCAATCCAATAGCACAACAACCAGTGCAAGAAGAAACTGTTCTACCAGGATTTGATGACATTTTTGAAGATTTTGAAGAAGTAGAAATGCCATCTGTTGTTTCACAACCAGAGCCAGTAGCGCCAGTTAGGCAAGAAGAAGCCATTTTACCAGGATTTGATGACGAACCAGAGGAAGAAGAACTTGTATTACCAGGTTTTGCAAAAGAAGAACCAGAAGTAACAATGCCAAGACCAGAGCCAGTGCTAACACATAATTATGAACAAACCTATCAAGAGAACTTTAATAACTATGCCCATAGAGAAGAAAATCCAGTACAAGAAGAGGAAATTGAAACCATAGACTTAGCAAACTTATTAACACCAGACAAGAAAATCGTTACTTTTGTAGGAACTAGCAAAAATGGAACCTCTTTTATCGTGAACAATGTAGCAGAATTATTAGCTTCCATTGGAATCAATGTAGCGATATTAGACACCACACAAAATAGAAATTCTTATTATATCTATACTAAAAACGAAGAACCATTAAGAGAAGTAGCCACCCATAGTATTGAAAATCTTGCTAGAGGTGTAGCAAGTGGAATAAGTGTAAATCGAAATCTTACTGTATATACTTCTTTACCAGATGATGACGATAAAATCAATCATGTAGATAAGATATTAGAAACTTTATTACAGAAGCACTCATTGATTTTAATCGATACTGATTTCGAAACACCACTTAGATATTTTGAACAATCACAAGAAACCTATTTAGTACAAAGCATGGACATATTAACCATACAACCACTAACTGCTTTCTTAAAAGAGTTGAAATCAAAAAATATCTTAGATGAAAGAAAATTAAGAATTGTCTTAAACAAAGTTGTAAAAATCAGAGGAATTAAAGCAGCAACTATCATTGGAGGAATGGCATTTTACAATGACCCAGCTATGTCTTTTATGACAGAATTATTTGATAGAGACAGAATTAAATATGTTTCTATGCCATTTGAGGAAGAAACGTATATCAAATATTTAGAAGGAATTATTGAATGTGAAATTTCACTAAAAGGATATTCTAAAGTATTTTTACAAACATTAAGAGAATTAGGAAATATGATATATCCAATTGTATCATCAGGAGCAAAAAACAACAAAAATTACCAACCACCATCAACAAAAAATAACCAAGGAGGAAATTTTTCAAATAGCATGAACGACACACTAAACAGAATGAGAAATTTCTAAGAAAGAAAACAAAAAAGAAAGACAAAAAGAGGAGGGAAATGAATTTTGATTATAGCAGTCGTAGTAATCTTAGTCTTAATCGTATTAGGGTTAGTAGTATATAATGTCAACATACACAAAAAAATACAAAAATTCAAAAACATGAACCAAAAAATAACCAATTTATATGTCGTACAAGACTTTATGAATGCCATAGGAGAAACTTCAAGCGTAGAAGAAAAAATCAAAAAAATCAACGATATATTAATTGAAAGATATGAAATAAAGTATTCAACCATAGTAGTATTTGATGGAGCAGAATATCAAGTAAAAGCTTCCAATGTAGACCAAAAACATTGGAACGCTTTGAAGAAATTACAAAACGTTGATATGTTCAAAGATAGTATACAATCTGCAACGCCTAAATATGTAACCGTAAATAATGAAAACGAAAGGCTTCCTTATCAAGAAATGGAATTTGGAAGAGCAAAATCAGCCATATTTTTCCCTCTTTATATTGACAATGTCTATATTGGCTATTGGATTATAGAAAGTGGAACACCACATGACTTTGACAATGTTGACACAACAGTATTAGAAGTCATAAAAGAAAACATTGTTTCTGTACTAAAAACAGTAGTGCATCAAAAAACCTTAGAAGCTATTGTAAGGAAAGACCTATTTACTGGTTTATATTCAGAAGAATATTTGTATGGTGAAGGAAAGAAAATCATTGACCAATATACCGTATCCACAATGTGTATGTTTAAAATAATAAATATACAAGAAATCAACAAAAATCATTGTAGAGAATTAGGAAACAAAGTAATCACAAAAATTAGCGAAATCATAGCAGAAAATATATCAGAAGAATATGTATTTGTGCGATATATGGGACCAAAATTCGTTATTGCCTTTTCAGGAGTAGAAACAAGTGGGGTAGCAGACTTTTTAAATGAAATGAAAGAAAAAATAGAAACCACAACCATAGCGTTAACACAAGAAGAAAGAAGCACCTTAGAATTAGAAGTTGCCTTACCAGGAAAAGCTGTAAAAGATAATGAATGCCAAGAAGCAGCCATACCAAAATTAAATTTTGCGATATCATCTTATTATAAAGGAACTGGACTAGAAGAAGTATTAAAAAAACTAGAAGAATATTTAGACAATGCTCCAAGTTCAGAAAGTGATATTACAAACATATAAAAAGGAGGAAACGGTAATGGAATTTGACAAAACAATGCATTTTGAAGTAGAAAGAGAAGAAAACCTAAAATGTCGAGAAATACTAAAAGAGGTATATGAAGCTTTAGTAGAAAAAGGATACAACCCAATCAATCAAATTGTGGGATACATTTTATCAGGAGACCCTACCTATATTACAAGCCACAATGATGCGAGAAACAAAATAAGAACCATCGAAAGAGATGAACTTTTAGAAAAAATGGTAAAAGATTATATAGGATTAGAAGATAAATAAGATGAGAATGTTAGGAATTGATTATGGAGAAGCACGAGTAGGAATAGCCATAACAGATGCACTAAACATAACAGCACAGGGGTTAGAAACCATACAAAGAAATGCTTCAGACAAAGTAGTTTTGCGAAGACTAGATGAAATATTAGAAACTTATGAGGTAGATACCATAGTTGTTGGAATGCCTCTTAATATGAATGGAACCATGTCAGAAAGAGCAAAAGTAACAGAAGAATTCATCCATAAATTAAAATGTAAGTACAACAAAATAAAAATCGAAACCATAGACGAAAGACTAACAACAGTAGAAGCTCATAAAACAATGAACTTTTTAGACATAAATAAGAATAAAAAGAAAAATATAGTAGATACTATATCTGCAGTCTATATATTAGAAACTTATTTAAATAAATTAAAAAATTCATTGCAAAATAATTTGAAATAGGTTATTATATTAAATATAAAATATAATGAATTAAAAATTGAAAGACCAACTATAAAAAGTCAAGCATTTTTTGAAAAAAATTAAAAAAATTTT
>CANPHV010000050.1 GCA_947573965.1 uncultured Clostridium sp. | reverse complement strand
AAAAAAAATAATGTAGACATTTTTTATTTTGCCTACATTAATTTTACACTAACAGTTGTTGTCCGAAAAATGGACAATCTGCAAGGTTGGGAAATCATAGCAATTTCTCATGTAGATTGCCAAGGACGGTTAACGATTCCTTCCGAAATACGGCAAAACACAGAATGTGTGGAGTTGTATTTCAAAGACGGGAGCTTAATATTAAAAGACGCACCATAATTAGGGTGCGTCTTTTAGTAAAATATCACAAATGTCTTTTGTAGCGTTTGGATGCCCAATTAAAAAAGCATTTGTTTTCATTTCATTTAATTTATTCGTATTGGACAAGAAGTGTTGTAAGGTTTTAGTAATATTATCATTTTTTCGAAGCCAAATACCAACTTGTCGTTTTTCTAAAAACTCTGCATTTTCTTCTTCTTGACCAGGGATTGGGTTAATAATAATCATAGGCAAACCAGAAGCTAGACTCTCAGACGTTGTCATACCACCAGGTTTGGTAACTACTAAATCCGAAATGCTCATGAGTTCAGGAATTTGATTGGTAAAACTTAAAACTTTAACACGATGATGTGCTCGGTTTTTTTCTACAAGTTCTTCAAATTTTGTTTTCATTTTTTCGTTTTTTCCAGCAATAGCAATGATTTGGAAATCTTTAGAGCATTCAATTAAGGTATCCAATATCTCAAAAGTTCTAGATTTCCCTAAGCCAAATTCGCCTCCACCAAAAAAAAGAATATTTTTTTTACCATCTTCTAATTGATAATTTTTTAAAATTTCACTTCTATTGTATTTTTGTAAAAATCGGTTAGATAAAGGAATACCAGTAACAAAAATATTTTTTTTCATAATATTTTTAGAAATTAAATAATCCTTCATTTTATCATTAGCCACAAAAAAATAATCAGTAAAATCTGAGCCAACAAGCCATTGGTCATGAGGTGCAAAATCAGTCATAATAGTTGCAATTTTAGAAGTTATTTTTCCTTTTCTTTTTAAATAAGTACACATTTGGCTACTAAAAGGGTGTGTTGAAATAATTAAGTCAGGTTTTTTTTCTCTTAAAAGTCTTAATAATTTAATTGCCATAATTTTATTAGACCTTGTAGAAAGATGTGCTAAAGGTCCTTTTTGAGAATCATTGTAAATTCTTCCCCAAACCCAAGGTGCCTTTTTAGCAGCTTCTCGATAAGCAGCAGTAGATACTTTTTCCACAGTTTTACTTACATATTTCATACAATCTATTAATTCAATATGATTTTTTCCATAATGGGTATTAATATATTCATAAATTGACTTAGCAGCATTTAAATGACCACCACCATAAGAGGCATAAAAAATTAAAATATTTTTCATATTTTAAATTCTCCTTATATTTTTTTCCATTTTATCATAAAAAAAATAAAATTTCAAAAAATGGAATATTTTTTTTATAAAAATACAAAATAATAAAGTAAAACAAAAAAGAAAAGGGTGATTTTTTGAAAAATATAATCAAAATAGCAAGTATAATTCTCATAGTATTATTAATTATACTATGTATTATTTTCGATAAAGATGACACTTATGCATCGTCATCAAGTGGGACTTCAGACATTCAGTTAATGGCAAGAGCAATTAACGGAGAAGCAAGAGGAGAACCGTATGAAGGACAAGTTGCAGTAGGTGCTGTTATTTTAAATCGAGTAAAAAGTTCACAATTTCCGAACAGCATAGCTGGTGTCATTTATCAATCAGGAGCATTTACAGCGGTAGCAGATGGACAAATTAACAGTCCAATTAGTGAAGGGTCTACCGTATATAAAGCGGCAAGAGATGCTATGAACGGTTGGGACCCAACGGGGGGATGTATCTATTACTTTAACCCAGCAACGGCAACGAATAAGTGGATTTGGTCAAGACCATTAGTAAAAACAATTGGAAAACATCGTTTTTGTAAATAGTCCCTAATATCCCCATTTAAACCCGGAACCAGTGGGGAAGAAAATATCCCCATTTAAACCCGGAACCAGTGGGAAAATGGGAAGTAAGGAGAGTTAATTATGAATAAATTACAAGATTGGAAAGAAAGATTAAAAAAAGGGCATATGTTAAGTGTGATAGGTGTATTGTTAATTGTGGTTATTGCTTTAGGAATTATTTTATACACGAAACAACGAGAATATAGGCAAGCTTCAGAAAATAGTTATAATATGGCTTTTTATGAGTTAGTAGACTATGTGGAAAATGTGGAGACTTATTTGGCGAAGTCTTTAATATCTTCTACTTCTGAACATGGAGCAGAGACTCTGACGAATTTATGGAGAGAAGCTAATTTAGCACAAAGTTATTTGGCAAGATTACCAATTGAGAGTCAAGAATTAGAAAATACAGAGAAATTTTTAAATCAAGTAAGTGATTATAGTTATTCTTTGTCAAGAAAAAATATTTATAATGAAAATTTGACAGAAGAAGATTTGAAAAATTTAAAAGATTTACATTCTTATAGTGTAGAGTTGGAAAATACGTTAAATCAATTGTCAGAAGATTTGAATACAGGAAGATTTTCTTGGGGAGAATTGACAAAAAAAGGAACGGTGGCTTTTGCTCAACAAGTTGATAATATTTCGAAAGAAAGTTTTAGTAATTTAGAAGAGAATTTCCATCAATATGCAGGGCTAATTTACGATGGTGCTTTTTCGGAACATTTGACAGGACAAGAGAAAAAAGGACTTACAGGAGAGGACATTGAAGAAGAACAGGCAAAGCAAATAGCTGAGAATTTTGTGGGAAAAGACAAAATAAAGGAAATTTCTAATTTAGGCTTTTCGGAGAATGCAACCATACCTGTTTATGACTTTTCTATTACGAGTCATGAGAATACGACAAGTAATATATCTATTAGCAAAAAGGGGGGACATATTGTTTATATTAATATCAATAGGGAAGTAAATTCAGAAATGATTTCACAAGAAGAAGCGGATAGTAAAGGAAAGGAATTTTTAGCATCTAAAGGCTTTAAAGATATGAAGGAAACGTATTATTTGAAGCAAGAAGGAATTGTTACCATTAATTATGCAGCGACGCAAGAAGGCGTAGTAATGTATCCAGATTTAATAAAAGTAAAGGTAGCATTAGATAATGGGGAAATATTGGGAATGGAAACAACTGGCTATTTAAATAATCATACACAAAGAGAGATTGGAAATATTAACATTAGTAAAGAAGAGGCAAAAAAGTCATTGAATAAGGATTTACAGATTGAGAGTGAAGGATTAGCTGTTATTCCAACAGAGTGGAAAAGTGAAATTTTATGCTATGAATTTAAGGGGAAAGTAGAAGATAGAGAATTCTTAGTGTATATAAATAGCGAGAATGGAAGAGAAGAGGATATTTTAATTATTACTAATACACCAAATGGAACATTAACTATGTAAAATAAAAGGACTGCTAAAAAACAGTCCTTTAATGTCTTTTATAAGTATCTTTGGATAATAATTGTTTATCTACTACTTGCCCATTACGTTTTAAAATTTTATAAGCTTCAGAATAGATTGCCGTAGCTGTTCTACCTGTTTCATAAGAAGAAATTTGAACTTCTACATCATCTTCTTGTCTCATACCAAAGATTTGGAAGTTAGCAATTCCACCAGAAACAGAGCAAACTAATTTGATTGGATAATTTCTATTGTTTTTAAATTGAAAATCAAGGGCACCATACACGACTGTTGCATCTCTGCTTGCTGTTACGTAAGATGGTACAAATTGATGATTGGTTCTTTGTGTAATTTCTAAATTAGCATATATTACGGCATTATATAAAGTGGAAGTGATTTGGCAAATACCACCACCAAGACCATCTTCTACCCTACCTTCTACGTAAATAGGTGCTTCTTTATAACCAGCAGCAATGGTTCTTGCTCCAACTACTTTATTATAAGAAAAGGTTTCTCCTGGCATTAAAACGGTTCCATTTATTTTGTTAGCAGCAAGCATTAGGTTGGTAGTACGATTTCGATTACTAGCAGCGTATCTGGTAGAAAAAGTAGAAAGCATATCAGGGAAAGCTTCGGTACCTATCATATTAGTAGTAACATTAGGACGAATAATGGTTAAAGGAATACTATATTCTTCTTTTTTTTCAGAAGAGATTATAGCTTTTGCCTCTTCTAGTGAGATTTTGAAATCAATACCATTTTCAGAAGGATGAATTTCAAAAGGGTCTTTTGTGTAATAGGCATCAACTGGGTCTTTTCGAATTTCATTATAAATTTGTTCTACTTTGATTTCATCTGGTTGTTCTGTTTTTACTGCAATTTCAACTGGTGTGTTTAAGGCAGAGAAAGTAGAAATTGAATTTTTAATATTTTCTATGGTTTTTTCGGCGTTTACGATATTTCCTTCTTTACCAGAAGTAATAATTAGTTCATTGTTTTCTAAATAATAACTGCTTTGTACTACGGCATCTGGCAGTTGGGAAGAAAGGTCTTCTAAATTTTTGGTTAAAAGTTGTTTATTACAGGTGATTTTTGGTTCTATATTTACATTGCCAAACATCATGGATAATACTTGTAGATTATTTTGAAAAATGTTGCCTTCTCTTCCAACATGAAGTGCTGAATTGATAGCGCTTTTGGTGTCAAAAGAAATATCCATTTGGGAAATTGAGATGGTGCTTTCAAAGTCTCCATGTTTTAAGGTGATTTCTTGTGGAAGTTTTGTTTTTAAATAATTATCTAATTGATATTTGGCATCGGAAGCGCTTAAACCAGAGACGTCCATTCCTTTGATGTGTATACCAGATATAATATTGGTGTTAAATACATTATATATGGTAAATATGGTGAAAATTACTAATAAGATACCTATGAAGATTACAACGAATAACGTAAATATTGATAATACATCCATGTTTTTTTTCTTGACAGGAACAAATTCTGAAATTGGGTTTTCTTCTTTTGAATTTTGTTCTAATTTATTGGTGTTAGTATTTTCGTTTTCAATCTGAATGGTTTTATCCTCTTTTTCTAATAGTTGATTCTTATTGCTCATTTTTTTCTCCTTGTAATTATAATCTAATTCATTATAACATATTTTGATGAAAAAAATACAAAAAACACAAAAAATGTCAAAATAAAATTGAAAATATGGTTCATACTATAATTATAAAACTTAAATTTAAGTTTTATGATAAAAATCTTTGTGATTTATGTTTGGGAGGATGTTATGTCTAGAAATAGTAAATTAATATCTGAAAATTTAAGAGAAGAAATAGCAAAAGAGTTAGGTGTTTATGACCAAATAAAACAAGATGGTGGAAGTTGGGCAAATGTGTCATCAAAACAATGTGGTAATATTGTTACAAAGGCTATTGAGATAGCTAACAGAAGTGTAGAAAATAAATAGTTATTTTGGATCGAAGGACAGTAGTTTTTATCTACTGTCTTTAATATTTTTAGGTTTTGTAACTTTTTGGTGGAAATGATTTACTTAATCTTTTGTCCAAATTATGATATAAATAGTTATTTATGAAATTTTGAAATAAAAAAGTCACATAAGTTGCAAAAAATAAAAAATAAGCATATAATTTAGCAAAAGAAAAATGAGGTGCAAAAATGAGAAACTTAAAAATAAAAGAAATATTAGAAGTAACCAAAGGAGAACTAATACAAGGAGACTTAGAACTAGAATGCAAAAACTTTTCAAAAGACACAAGAACCATCCAAAAAGGAGATACTTATCTAGCCATTAAAGGCGAAAAATTTGATGGAAACTTATTTTGGAAACAAGCATTAGAAAATGGTGCAGATTGTGTCATTGTGTCGGAAATACCAAAGGATAAAGAGTCATTAAAAAACTATAAAAACAAAACCATTATTAAAGTAAAAAATACTTTAGAAGCGCTATATGAAATTGCGAAATTAAAAAGAAGTTTTTACCAAATTCCAGTAATAGCCATAACAGGAAGTGTAGGAAAAACTAGTACAAAAGATATTATAGCCAATGTGGTATCTAAAAAATATAAAACCTTGAAAACCATAGGAAATAACAACAATAATATAGGTTTACCATTTACGATTTTAAAATTGCAAGACGAAGAGGCTATGGTATTAGAAATGGGGATGAACCATTTTGGAGAAATTCGATTATTGACCAATATAGCAAAGCCTGATATTTGTGTTATTACCAATATAGGAACTTCTCATATTGGAAACTTAGGCTCTAGAGAAAATATATTAAAGGCAAAATTAGAAATTTTAGAAGGAAACGAAAAGGCAACGGTTGTTATTAACAAGGATAATGATTTATTACATAAATGGCAAGAAGAAAATAAAAATGAGAAAACTATCATGACTTATGGAATACAAGAACATAGTGATATGAATGCCAAAGAAATCAAGTTAAAAAACGACAGTAGCGATTTTGTATGTGAACTGGAAAATAAAAAAGTCAACATAACAGTTCCAGTAGGTGGAGAACATTTTATATTAAATGCTTTATGCGCAGTTAGTGTAGGAAAAATATTAAAAATTGAACCAGAAAAAATAGTAGAGGGAATTGAAGGATTTGAATTGACAAAAAAGAGGATGGATATAACAGAATTAGCAAATGGAATTAAGATTATCAATGATGCCTATAATGCTAGTTTAGAGTCAATGCAAGCCAGTCTTAACTATCTAGCAGAATTTAAAAATAACAGAAAAATTGCCGTATTAGGTGATATGTTGGAATTAGGAGAATATACCAAAGAGCTTCACGAAAAAGTAGGAGAAGCGGTAGTACAAAGTAAAATTGATATTTTATTTTGTGCGGGAGAAAAAGCAAAATACATAGAAGAACAAGCCAAAGCAAAGGGAATGGCAAAAGAAAATGTGTACTGGCTTGAAAACAAGGAAAAAATGGTTGACAAGATAAAGGAAGTTGCCAAAGCAAATGATATTATTTTGTTAAAAGCTTCGAATGGGATGAGATTTTTTGAAATAGCAGAAGAATTACAAAAAGGTTTTTAAGAAAGGATTAAGATTATGAAAAAAGAAAAGTTAGGTGTTATTTTTGGTGGAATGTCAACGGAAAACGAGGTATCTGTTGCGTCTGCTAATTCTATTTTGAACAATTTAGACCGAGAGAAATATGAGATATTTCCAATTTACATTGGAAAAGATGGTATATGGTATCAATATGATGAAAAAGAACAAAAAGAGGGCGAAAAAATCGAAAATATTATGGAATATTTACAAAAATTAGATATTCTATTTCCTGTGTTACATGGACTATATGGAGAAGATGGAACCATACAAGGCTTGTTTGAATTATTAAGAAAACCGTATGTTGGCTGTGGGGTTTTAGCCTCTAGTGTGGGGATGGATAAAGTTTATACTAAAATTGTTTTTGATAGAGCAGGATTGAAACAAGCCAAATATGAGTATATTAAGAAACATAAAGAAAATTATATTTATGTAGATAAACAATTCAATGAAAAAGAACTAGAATTAGAGAAAATCGTAGAAAAAATAATTGGAAATCTAAAATTTCCAATGTTTGTAAAGCCATCGAATTCAGGTTCTAGTGTAGGAATTAATAAAGCGAAAAATGAAGAAGAATTAAAAACAGCAATTCAATATGCCGCAAAATTTGATAATAAAATTCTTGTAGAAGAAGGAATTGAAGGAAGAGAAGTAGAATGTGCGGTGCTTGGTAAAGAAGAAGTCATTGCTTCTTGCGTAGGAGAAGTAAAGTCAGCAGAAGAGTTTTATAGTTATGATGCCAAGTATAAAAATGAAGCATCCAGAACAGAAATTCCAGCTAATCTTCCAGAAGAGATAGCAAATGAAATTAGAAAACAAGCCATAAAGGCGTTTAAAGCCATTGATGGAAAGGGTTTATCAAGGGTGGATTTCTTTGTTGAAAAAGGAACGAATCAAATTATTATAAATGAAATTAATACCTTGCCCGGTTTTACGAATATTAGTATGTATCCGAAACTATGGGAAGCAAGCGGGATTGGTTATCAAGAATTGTTAAGTAAACTAATTGAATTAAAATAGTTACAAGTATCGTAGAAAAGGCAAGTATATACTTGTTTTTTTTCTTATCTTGTAGTAGAATACTACTAGAAGAAAACGGACAAACTAAAACAAGGAGGGAAAACAATGCAAGGAATTGGAATAGGAACTAGTGATTTTAAAAAACTAAGAGTAAAAGATTATTATTTTATTGATAAGACCATGTATATAAAAAATATCCTAGACAACAAAAGTGAAATTGTATTAATAACCAGACCACGAAGGTTTGGAAAAACACTAAATATGAGTATGTTAAAATATTACTTTGATTGTAAAACAAAGGATAATAAACAATTATTTAAAGGCTTAAGAATTATGGAACAAGACGAAAAATATACTTCAAAATTAGGATATTATCCAGTCATTTATATGACGCTAAAAGATGTGCAAGATAGAAATTATGAAAATATGATATTAAACATGAAAACAGCTATGTTGGAAATGTATCAAGAACATAGATATTTATTGGACAGCGAAAAGATATATCCAGAAGAAAAAGAAAGAATAAAAGAGATTTTATATGCTAGAGAAAATGAAGTGGATTTAAAAAATAGTGTAAAAGAATTATCCAAATATTTAAATCGACACTATGATAAACCAGTCATGTTATTAGTAGATGAATATGATGTACCTTTGCAAAATGCTTATGTGGAAGGATACTATGATGATGCCATTAAGTTTTTCAAAACTTTTTATGGCGTAACATTCAAAGATAATCCATATTTAGAAAAAACAGTCATTACAGGGGTGTCGAGGGTAGCAAAAGAAAGTATTTTTAGTGGAGCCAATAACTTTAAAGTATTTACTGTGCTAGATAATGAATTTAGTAGTGATTTTGGAATTACCACAGAAGAAATGGAAAAAGTAATAAACGACTTTGAAATACAAGAAGAAAAAGAAGAAATTAGGGAATGGTATGATGGTTATACGGTTGGAAATACGGTAGGAATTTATAATCCATGGAGTATTTTAAATTATTTAACAGACCGAAAGTTAATTCCCTATTGGGTTAATACTAGTTCGAATGATTTAATCAAATTAATTTTAAAGAATTCAACAAGCGTAAAAGAGAAAATAGAAAGACTATTAAAAGACGAGGCAATTGAAGTTAGCGTAGACCAAGAAACTGTGATAGTAGGAATTGAACAAAATGAAGATAATATTTGGGGATTACTAGTGGGAACAGGGTACTTGAAAATGGTAGAAACAGTAGATATTACAGAAGGAAGATACAAAGTAAAAATTCCTAACTTTGAAATAAAAGCTTTATTTCAAAGTATTGTAAGAGATTGGTTCCGTGACAAAGTAATTGGAAATAACTTAAATAGTATTTTAAAAGATTTAGTAACTTTAAATTTAGAAGAATTTGAAGAAAAATTTAAGATTTTAGTGGAGCAAATGTTTAGTTATATGGACGTCGGAATTAGTACAGCAGAAAACTTTTATCATGCCTTTGTACTTCGGAATGTTAGTAGGGCTAAAAGATACTTACTATGTAAATTTTAACCGAGAATCAGGAATGGGAAGATATGACATTATGTTAGAACCAAAAGATAAAAATGCGAACAGTTTTATTATGGAATTTAAAGTGCATAAAGAAGAAAAGGAAAAAACAATCGAGGAAACCATAGCCAATGCTAAAAAGCAAATAGAGGAAAGAAAATACGAAGAGAATTTGAAAGAAAGAGGATATTCAAATATCACTAAAATGGTATTTGCTTTCAAGGGGAAAGAAGTAAAAATGGAAGTGTATTAATTTTAATAGAAATCGTTTTAGAAGTAAAATTCTAAGGCGATATTTTTTTGCGAACTATGTTAATATTCAGCAAGAAAACTATGTTAATTTGTTGACAATAATTTTCGTTTTTGTTAAAATACAAATGTGAATTAAGAACTATTTTAGAAAATAGTAGAACATTGAAAAAAGAAAATACCTTTGAAAGCAAAAGAAAATAATAAAAAACTAAAATAAGTGTGAATATTATTTTTTAAGATAGGGAATAATAAGCAAAAGAAGTAAGAAATAAAAAACGAAAGAAAGAGAGGAAATGAGATGAATAAAAATAAGGTAAGAAATAAATTAAACGCTAGCAAAGGTATAACTTTAATTGCATTAGTAATAACAATAATTGTCTTGTTAATTTTAGCAGCAGTAAGTATTGCAACCTTAACAGGAGAGAATGGAATTTTGAGTAAAGCAAACACTGCTAAAACAGAAACAGAGAAAGCAGGAGCCAAAGAAAAGGTACAAATGGCAGTAATGAGTAGTTTTGATGATAGTGGAAAGCTGGATTATACACAGTTAAAAACAAACTTAGATAAGGTAGAAGGAATTGACAAAGAATCCATTCCACCAAAAATAAATAACTTACCAATTACTGTAAATGTAGATGGTTATGATGTAAAGATTGACGAAAATGGAAAAGTCACAGTGGAAGGAGAAAATGGTGGCTCGGGAGATAAGCCAAATCCACCAACTACTTCAACAGTAGAAGAGGCAAAAAATACAGGAACTGTTTTGGACGAAAATAATCCAACAACTATTACCGATACTTATGGAAATGAAGTAAAAGTACCAGAAGGATTTAAAATAGCAGAAGATTCAGCAACAGATGTAACAGGTGGAGTAGTCATTGAAGATGTAAGCCACGGAGCTACTGCTGGAAGTCAATTTGTGTGGATACCAGTGGGAACGGTTTATACAAGTGAAGATAAAAGTACAAGTGAAACAATTACTTTAGGTAGATATAATTTCGCAAGTGATGGAACACCAAGTGCATATTCGGGAAGTTATAAAGAAGAAAATTCACAAGATACAGAGAGCTTATTAAATTATGGAAATACAATTGCTAAAGATATCGAGACTTTTAAAACAAGTGCAACAACGAATAAAGGATATTATATTGGAAGATATGAGGCAAGAAGTGTAACACGAAGAACAGCTAAAACAGATCCTTTAGCACAAGTAACGGTAAAACCAAATGACTATGTGTATAACTATGTAACCCAACCACAAGCAGCAAACTTAGCAAGAAATATGTATGGAGAAGATAAAAAATTCACGAGTGATTTAATCAATAGTTATGCATGGGATACAGCTATTGTATTTTTGCAAACTTTTGATAATCGAACAGATAAAACAAAACCATATTCAAGACAAAACAGTTTAAATACTTCTTTAGCACCACAAGGAACCAATCATTTAACAGATTTGGCAAAGCAAGATAAAATATGTAATATATGGGATATGGCAAGTAATGATGTGGAATGGAACACAGAAACCACTAGCAGTTCCAGCTATCCGTGTGTCAATAGAGGTGGCTACTATAACTACAGCTACGACTACACGAGCGATCGCAACAGCTCTAGCACCTCCGATGCTAACGACTTCACTGTATTCAGGTCTGCACTTTATTTGTAGAACTGAACTCTTGTGTGCCAAAACTAG
>CANPHV010000049.1 GCA_947573965.1 uncultured Clostridium sp. | reverse complement strand
ACTATATCTATACTTTCAACTTCCTTACAGTCAATCAATTCACGGATTCAGGTAACCATCCACTGTTACCGTAATTGGTAACTTTGTTATAGTAGGTGTTGGAACTGTACTTTTATCAATTCCTTCTACCTTATCTAAGTTTGTTTTTAACTGTGTGTAATCCAGTTTTCCTCTATCATCAAAACTACTCATTACTGCCATTTGTACCTTTTCTTTGGCACCTGCTTTTTCTGTTTCTATTTTGGCAGTGTTAGCTTTACTCAAGATTCCATTTTCTCCCGTTAAAGTTGCAATACTCACCGCTGCTAAGATTAGCAAGACAATGATAGTAATTACTAACGCTATTAAAGTGATACCTTTGTTAGCTTTTATTTTGTTTCTTGAATTCATTCTACTTATCATAATTTCTTCCTTTCTTTCGTTCCTTTTCCTACTTCTTTTGCTTATACTTCCCTATTTTAAAAAATAATATTCATACTTAATTGGCATTTTATCAAATATGGAAAGTGCTGTCAACAAATTAACATAGTTTTATCTCCCAAAACTCTACTCTTAATTTTTTATTAATTCTATTCCTCTTCTGAAAAAATTGTTGTATAATGTAGAAAGAAAAGAGGTTAACTATGAAACTATTTAAAAAAATATTAATTATATTATTAATACTCTTCGCAATTGGGCTAAGCCTTGTATTTATGATTGGATTTGGCTACTATTCTAACTCACTAAAAGAAAAATCCTTAGTCGAACGTATCGAAGAAATCACAACCAAAGAGGACTACACCCCCTTTGACCAATTATCCAAAAACTATGTTAATGCTGTCATTGCTGTAGAAGACCATCGTTATTATGAACATGGAGCCATTGACCCCATTGGAATTGCCAGAGCCTTTTACACCAATATTCGTGACGGACAATTTGACGAAGGTGGAAGTACCATCACCCAACAAGTTGCCAAAAACGTTGTCTTCAATCAAGACAAAACTTTACTTCGAAAATTAGGAGAAATCTTTGCCGCCTACGACTTAGAAAAAAATTATAGTAAAGATGAAATCTTTGCTTTCTATGTCAACTCTTCCTACTTTGGAGATGGATATTACTCTATTTATGAAGCATCACAAGGTTATTACAAAAAAGACCCCAAAGACCTAAACTTATCGGAAGCAACTATGCTTGCTGGTGTTCCTAACGCCCCTTCTGTTTATGCACCAACCGTCAATCCTGATTTAGCTAAAAAACGTCAAAAACACGTCTTAAATAAAATGGCAGAATATGGCTACATTACCCAAGAAGAAGCCAATTCTATTAACTAAAGAGAGAGAGCATACTGAACGATCCACTTTTAAGGAACAGTTCATATTCTCTCTTTTTTTTAATAATATAGTAGTAAGTTAGGAGGATACTATGAAAATCATTATTTTACACCGAAAACTACTATTTTCTATCTTGTTACTTTGTTTGCTCTTTTCTTCTTTACTTTTCTATTTCACAATGCCGAACTCCTTTGCCCTTGAACTGACTACCAATAGTGTAATGGACACCTCACTAAGAGAAGAAATAACAACCTTAACCAAAAAAGAAGAAAAAATTGCTTATCTCACCTTTGACGATGGCCCCACTCTAAAAGCCACTGGAAAAATACTAGACATATTAAAAGAAGAAGAAATCAAAGCCACCTTCTTCGTGGTTGGAAAACACGTAAAAGAGCACCCTGAACTAGTCAAAAGAGCCTATGAAGAAGGTCATTATATTGCCAATCATGGTTATCATCATGACAATAAAAAATTGTATTCTAGTAACGAAAACTTTATAAACGAAATTAAAAATACCGATATCGAAATTGGAAAAGCCATTGGGATTGAAAATTACTGTTCCCACGTGTTCCGTTTTCCCAATGGCTATATGTCTTCTCACTATAAAGCTAAGAAAAAAGAAGCCGCCAAGCTTCTTTCCGACATTGGTTACACTTATATCGATTGGAACTGCCTAAATAATGACTCTGTCAAAAAATATAGTTCTAGTCAGCTATTAAAAAATCTAAAAAAATCTGCTAAAAACAAAGGAACACTAGTTATTCTAATGCATGACACCTCTGACGTAAACGACACGCCATCTATTTTAAAAGATTCTATTACCTACTTAAAAGAACAAGGCTATGAATTTAGAAATTTCTACGATTTCTAAAAAGGGACTTTCTGGGACAGGCACAACGTGACCATAATGGTCACGTTGTGCCTGTCCCAGAAAGTCCCAAAAAAGTTCCAAAAAACTATAATTGTAATTATAATTCTACTTCTATATGATATACATTCCTACTGCCATCTAGCTTAATTCTATTTTCTACTTTGTTCCCATTTAGTAATACCCTACTTTTTTCAGGTTCAAAACCATTTTTCCCATTCGGATTTTTTACAATAATATCATATTGGCTTTTTTCATATTGATATTTTATTTGATATTCTTGCCAATCTTTTGGAATACATGGTTCTATTTTTAAATAACCTTGCTCAATCTTAAGTCCTAATAAGTCTTCGACTCCTGCTTTGTAGTACCAACTAGCCGAACCCGTGTACCAGGTCCAACCACCACGTCCTGCTAAGTTCCCTGCTCCATAAATGTCAGCTGGTATTACATATGGCTCTACTTTATATTTTTGACTGGCCTCTTTGGTTCTACTATGCTCAATTGGGTTTATCATACGATACAATTCTAGTGCTTTGTCACCAAACCCAAGCATAGCTTCTGCAATAATTACCCACACAGAACTATGGGTATATTGTCCTCCATTTTCCCTAACACCTGGTAAATATGCCTTGATATATCCAGGTTCTAGTTTACTCTTTTCAAAAGGTGGGTCTAATAATTTGATAATACCATTTTCTCTATCGATTAAATGATTTTCTAGGCTCTCCATTGAAATGTATTTTTTGTCATTATCTCCTGCTTTTGAAATAACACTCCAACTTTGTGCAATACTATCAATTCTACACTCCTCATTTTCCATACTTCCAAGAACATTACCATCATCCATAAAGGCTCTTTTGTACCATCTTCCATCCCATCCTTTTGTGTTTAAGGCTCTTTTTAATTGATTTTTAATTTCTTCGTATTTTTGTGCTACTGCTTCTTCTTTCTTTTCCCTACAAATTGGTATAAAGTTTTCTAAAATGCAACTTAAGAAAAATCCTAACCAGACACTTTCTCCTCTTCCTTTGTTTCCTACCGTACTAAAGCCATCATTCCAGTCTCCTGAACCAATTTTAGGCAAGCCATTTTCGCCAAAATTCAGACTTCTATCAATTGCTTTCTTGCAATGTTCATAGATGCTTCCTTCTTGCTTAGATGGCAAATATTTTTCGTATCTCTCATCTTGTCCTTCTTCTAATTCTGCCCCTTCTAAATATGGTGTTTGTATATCTAAAATACTTTTATCTCCCGTAAAATTAATATATTCTATTAACACATAAACTAGCCACAATAAATCATCGGAAAATCGTGTTCGAATTCCCCTTTGGTTGTCCTCGTGCCACCAGTGTTCTACGTCTCCTTCTAAGAATTGATGTTGACTGTGTTTGATTATTTGTCTTTTTGCCATTTCTGGTTCTAAAAACTTCAAACCTATGGTATCTTGCAATTGGTCTCTATATCCAAAAGCTCCACCAGATTGATAATAACCTGTTTTTCCTACTAATCGGCTATTGACAATTTGATAGGGAATCCATCCATTTAACAAAATGTTTGTAGATTCTAAAGGTGTATAAACTTGCACTCTTCCTAAAAATTCTTTCCACTCTTTTTTGACTTCATTTAGTTCTTGCCTACAATTAGCTAATTTCTGATACTTATAAGCTATATTTTTGCAATCCATTTCTTCCTCTTCTGCTCCTAAAATAATCGAAATCTCCTTTTCCTCAAAGCTTTCCAATTCTATTTCAATTTCATAGGCAATACATGGTTTTTTCCCTAATGCATTTTGATTATTTAGCAAGCCTCTTTTTAGTGCTGCTGGATTTCCAATTCCACCTTCTCCTAAAAAGAATTTCTTGTCACCTGTATAGGATTTTATTTTCTCGCTAGAAGAAAGATATATCTTTGTTTTTTCCATTTCCTCTCGATATAGATTTCTAGCTTGTAACACATTATTATTTGTGTCAAATATTAAATCAATACGTTTACTCGATTTTAGTTCATCCTCACCAACTACAGGTTTGCTATAATAATATAACTTTAATTTTCTTCGATTTGGCTTTGTATTTTTAAGACTTAAAATCCCAATTTTGCAACTATCTTCCCTTGGCACAAACACTTCTAGCTTTTGCTCTATCCCATTACTTTTATGAATATATTCACAATAACCAAAACCATAGATTACATTATAATTTTTATGGTCTGGCATCGGATTTAACCCTAATGACCATGCTTTTTGACTATCTTCGTCTTTTAAATACAAAATTTCAGAAGGAATATCTTGCCCTGGCTTATTTTCCCAACTAGTCACTCGATTTAATCGGCAATTTTTGTACCAACTATAACCTCCCATATTTTCTGTGACGAGTGTTCCAAAATTACGATTCGCCATAATATGGCTCCAAACCGTTGGTAATCTATTTTCTTGGTTTATTCTCATAATATATTCTTTTCCATCTTCTGAAAAGCCACCAAATTCATTATAATACTTTAAATTTTGATAATTAGCTAATAGGTCAATATCCTCTTTTTCTTCCTCTTCCATTCCTATTTTTTCAACTACTTCGCCCATCCATTTTTGTTTCTCTAAATAACTTTCTTCTAATTCTTTAATATTATTTTTCAAACCGCCTTTATCACTATCAATAATAATTTCTGCTAAAAAGCTCAATAACTCGATATCCTTTTTATCAACTTCTCCTTTGGTCAGCGTAAAAATACCGCCTCGCTGATTTTTGAGATATCCCATATGATAGTTCAAAATACTTCCCTCAATTTCTTCTTTTACATAGTTCTCATAACTGTGTTTTTCCTCATCTAAAATGACAATTTCGGTATCTACACTCTTACTTCGGAAAAATTCGTAAGCTTTCAAAATTTCTTTTAGGATATAACTATCATTCACATTTCTTATCTTCACAAGGATAATGGGTAAATCTCCTGATATACCATATTTCCATAAATCACTTTGATGATAATTACGTTTCTCTCCTTCTTTCGGAATTAACTGTGATTTAATCGGATTGTCAAAAACAAGATAAGATAACATTTTTTGATAAATAACCATATCCTTTCCTTTGGTTCCTAAATAACGGCTTTCTGCTTCTACTCTTGCTTTAGACAGTGCAAACGCTTTTGTCACATTTTCACTCGATTGGTATTTCTTAATGTTTTCTAACATAACCGCTTCTTCCTCATTAACAGAAAGAATAAAGTCTACTATTGCTTCTTCTTGTGGTTTTACTTTGATGGTCCTTTTTAAAGCCACAATTGGTTCTGTTACTAAACCTGTCTTTTTAGACAATGGTATTGAATTTTTCACTTTATATGGCAATCCTAAATTTCCTCGTCCTACAAACTTTTCTTCATCAATTTCATATTCAAAATCCCCAATTGTCTCACTATTTGTGGATAAATTGGCTCCTAAATAATACTTAGGAGCATTTGCCTCTCTGTTTTTTCTTTCAATAACAAGTGTATTGGTCTGCTCATCTAAACGGTTCATCAAAAATAAATTATTGAAAGCAGGATGCGCATAATCTTGTTCCTTTTTTGACAATACTGGTTCAAAATAACAAGTTACCTCTAAAATTTCCTCTTCCTTACCTTGATTTTCTAAAACCATCCTTCTTAGTTCTACTGGCTGCTCTGAGCTTACTGTGGTACTTATTTTCGTCTTAATATTACCACTCATAATTTCTTGCTCAGTTTTATCTGGCATAAAACTAACTTGATATTGATTTTCTTTGTTCTCATTAAAAGCATAATTCGAACTCCAAATCTTCTTCGTTTGAATATTTTTAAAGCTAAAGAAAATTCCTTGTGGGTAGTCATCTGTTGTTTTAAAACGGTTGATATAAATATCTTTATACTTACTAACCCCTTGTCCTTTTTGGTTCATAGCTACCACATAATTTTCATTCGAAATAAAATTTCCAGTCACAAATCTTTCATCAATTTTCTTATACGTCGTTTGGATATAATTTTCATAATCCTTATATTTCAATTTTTCCACTTTTTCCTTCTTCTCCTTTGTGATAATCGCTTTTTCTGGCATCGTCTCTTGTAACAAGATACTAACTGCCTCCATCTCAGGATTTTTCATAAAACGTTTTTGCAAAATATTATCACAAAACAAATTATTAAGACTTAGCAAAATCAAACCTTGATGATGCGCCATATACGTTTTAACAACCGCTGAATTTTCCCCTTTTTCTACACGTTCTGGTGTATAATCAATTGCTTCATAAAAGCCAAATTTGTCATACATCCCTTCTTTTTCTAACCATTTCAAATTCTTAATTTCTTCTTTTGGTTCCTCTGTAATGGCTAAAATCCCACCATAACTAGACACTACCATTTCATCCGCTAGTCCTCTTTTTAAACCTAACCAGGGCACACCAAAAGCCTTATATTGATAATTTCCTTGCAAATCCTTTACATTAAAAGCCGCTTCTGAAATCCCCCAAGGAATGTTCAAGTTCTTACTATATTCCATTTGCGTCTTTACCAAAAACTGACAAGACTCGTCTAACAAACTCCCTTCATATTTTGGTATATTAACATTTGGCATCAAATACTCAAACGCTGTTCCAGACCAAGAAACCAGCCCTTTGTATTTCCCTAATGTTGTCAATGTTCTACTTAAAGTCCCCCAATGTCTACTTGGCACGTCTTTTTTGGCAATAGCTACCAAACTAGCCTGTCTTGCCTCAGAAGCCAACAAATCATAATAAGAATCTGTCATCTTATTTTCCTCGATATTAAATCCAATAGAAAAAATTTGTTGCTCATGATTATATAATGCACTAAAGTCAGTATTTCTAATGATTTCTTCAATTTGTTCTAAGAGAGAGAACGAAGCAAATGGAGCCAAAGGGGACGGACCTTTTTGGCACACTTCCTCTTTCTTTGTTCTCTCCTTTTCTTGTTTTTGCTTTTTAGATGCTGTGTGCCAAAAAGGTCCGTCCCCTTTGGCTCCGTTGCATCCGCTTGGCAGTTTGCTCTAAAAAAGCTTTGGTTACATATAAATAACCTACTAAATTCCCACTATCTACAGTGGACACGTATCTTGGATTTAATGGTTCTTTGGTTCGAATATTATACCAATTATAAAGATGCCCATTCCACTTTACTAGACTTTGTATGGTATTTATGATTTTTCCTAATAAGTCCATTGCTTCTTCTAATTCTATATAGTGCAAGTCATAGGCAGAAATGACAGCTAATAGTGATAATCCTATATTGGTAGATGAAGTTCGTGGTACGATTTTTTCTTTTCTGTCTTCTTGATAATTGTCTGGAATGAGATAATTATTTTCTTCTGTTAGATAGGTTGCAAAAAAGTTCCATGTCCTTTTTCCTATTTCTAATAGATAGTCTTTTTCTTCTTGGTTTAATGCTTCTATGGCTTTTGTTTTCTCAATTTCTCGGCTTACATACCACATAATCATAGGTATTAGCATCCACCATACACCTAAAAGAACGGCTAATACATTTGCTTTTAGTAGTCCTAATCCAATACTAATTAGTCCTGCTAAAACATTGCTTGCCATTTGATTATAATAAGCTGCTAAGTTTGATTTTGCTTGCTTTTCTGCCTCTTCTGAAGTAGTCCATTCTAATAGGTGTTTATGAGTAATGATTCTTCGATATAGCGTTTTTCCAATAGCTTTGCTTGATACATAGGCTTTGTAAGGAAGACACCCCAAAGTGATGATGGCTCTTATTAAGCTTCCTCTTACACCTGAAATTTTAGGCGTAAAGGTCTTTTGCTTTTCTTCTCCTTCTTTTCGGAAGATACAAGCATTGAGCAATTCTAAAAGATATGGAAAAATAGAAATTCCGAAGTAGCATACTAACGCTCCACCAAACACGTCTTACTTCTATCGCACCTAGGATATTGCAATATATTACCGCTAAGATAATACTTATTTCAATTACACTTCTTCTTAAGTTATCTACTATTTTGTATTTTGAAAGCAAATTTAAGGGACTTTTCCATCCTATCCATTTCGTAATTTGCCAGTCGCCACGAATCCATCTGGAAAGTCGGTTCATAAAGCTATTGTATTTAGTAGGATAGCCATCCATCAATAAAATATCGGAGGCTAAGCCACATCGCAAGTAACACCCTTCTAATAAGTCATGACTAAGCACAGTATTTTCTGGTATTTGCTTTTCTAAAACAGTTTCATAAACTGCTAAATCGTAAATTCCTTTTCCTGTGAAAATTCCTTCCTGAAAATTGTCTTGATAGGTATCTGATATCGCATTGGTATACGAGTCAGTCCCACCTGCTCCTGCAAAGATTTTGGTAAATAGGGTTTTGTAACTAATGTCTAAGTTCACACCAATTCTTGGTTGCAATATGCCGTAACCATCGACTACTCTATTTTTTTGCTTATCGATAACTGGCTGGTTCAAAATATGCGCCATAGCACCTACTAATTCAAAAGCAGAGTTTAATATTAAGTCTGTATCAGCATCTAAGGTAATGATATATTTTATTTTTTCTTTTGGCTGTTTTTCTAAGGTGTTAACACGAAATGGATTTTTGATTTTTCCTAAAAGATATTGATTAAATTGGGTTAACATCCCTCTTTTTCGTTCCCAACCTAAATAGGCACCTTCTTTTTCGTTCCATTCACGTTTTCGATAAATAAAATGGAATATCGTTTCTTTATATTTGACATTTAATTCTTGAACTAGTTTTTCGCCTTCTTGCATAACTTCTTGGTCAAAGTCTTCTTCTTTTTTCTTACTTTCTGAGCAGTCTCCTAACAAGGTAAAATAGATATTTTTCGATTGGTTAGCTAAATAGAAAACTTCTAATTTTCTCACTAATTCTTGGACTTTTTCTTTGGACTTTAAAATGGTAGGAATGACTACCATGGTTTTGTGTTCTTCGTCAATTCCTTGCAAATAGTCTAATTTGGGAATTGGTTTTGGTTTTACTATTTTACTTAAGATATATTGTGTTGTTTGGATGGCTATTTCAGAAGCTGGTATTAAGAATAATAAAAAGGTTAGCCAATGAAAATATATCAACCAACTCATCCCTAATGATAGCAAAATGCTTAAAAGCCCTATTCCTAACAAATAAGCCTTGGTTTTATCTTTTGCACTCATTTGCCTACTCGTTTTGTATTGTAGAGCATCGTATAATTCATTTTTTCCTGTATCAACTAGGTAATAACCAATATGTGATTGTTTCGTGGTTATGTCCTGTGTTCTGGCTAATTCTAATGCTTTTCTGGCAATATACAATTCTGACATTTTGGTTTTCTTGGCTACTTCTTTAATTTGATTTCGATAATACTCTTTGGTTTTGTCATCCATTTTCTCATAGACATTACTTGGGTCTTGTCTTAAAATCCCTTCTACTCCATTGATTTTTTCAAATATTTCTAAAAAATTAATTCTTTGAATTCTTTTAATACTAGTGATGCTATTTCCAATGGATACTTTTCGAACTGCCATGTCAAAATGTTCTTTTTGAATTACTTCTGAAACGGTTGTACCTGTCATCTCTATAGCTTCTTCTAGGGCTTTTAGATAACTATATCCTTTTTTCCCATATCGTTTTAAAATATAAGACATATACTCAATAAAAGGATATTTCATGTTTTTGAATACATCCTTTTCTAATTTCTTTTGATTAGCTTTAAATTGTTGTTCTGTTTTTGCCTTGTTTTCTACTAATCTTTCTACCATATTTTCTGCTCTTAATTTTTGCATTTGGCAACTATATATTTTTTCGCAAATTTCTCGTATGTTTTCAATCATGGCAATTTGAAGAAATATGCCGATATTCCATATTTCTTCCATGCTTAGTGTCTTTTTGGTTTGATAACTAGCCAAGTAATCTTCTAAGTCTTTTCTTTCTATTTTATTATCGGTATAGGCTACAATTTCGGCTGCTAAGACATAAATTCTAGCAAACCCTTGATAACTTCCATTGGCAATTCCTACAAAATTTGTATATTTTTTTAGCGTTAACTCTTTTTCGATTTGTTTTACGGTTTCTTCTATGATATAAAAATTATCTAATAACCACTCTCCTGCTGGATGAATGCTAATACCTAATTTTAAGTGTTCATTTAATAGGTTATATACTTCTTCTATTACTCTGAAGTTTTCTACCATTTGTGGTATGGGATAGGTTTCTTTTTGGGATTGATTGGTTACATTATGGTTTGAAGCTATTTTTTGTAAATGGTTCTCTAACTGCCCTTTGTCTAATAGTGTGCCGTCTATTTTTAATACTTTATTGATTTTCAAAAAAATTCCACTCCTTGCTTTTCTATGTTTTTACACATATTGTTTGCAAAGAGTGGAAATTTTATGCATTTTTTTTAATTTTGTTAACGCTCTAATTCATCATCTAATTCTAATTTTAATTGGCTTATTTTTTCTACACCAATATTTTCTCTTTCATCTATATCTACGTCCCACACAGCTACTTGATTCATTCTTTTTGTGGCTTTTTCATAGAAAGCTTTTGCGTCTTCCATACTTATTCTGTTGGCTTTAAAATCCTCTTCTATTCCTTGTGCTTCTATAATTTCCTCTATATAGTTAATGATGTCTTTCGAAATACTTCCTCCCTGTATTTGGTTGATTGGATTTTTAGCTCCATAACAACCTTTTCCTTGTATCGTTACACATACACCAATGTCATCTTTTGGTGGTAAAAAAGTAATATCTTTGGCTTCTACTCCCATTGCCATTGCTATTTTTTCCTTTAACATACTTTTTTGTATCTCTGGAAATCTCTTAGTTACTTCTAACATCTCATCATAGGTTAAACCTTTTCCTAATATTTCATTCATATTTTCTATATCTTCTATGGTTTCTTGACTGATTGCTAAATTTTCTGCTGTTTTTCCCTTTTCTAGAGCTTGCTCTAAGGTAACTGATCTTCTATCCTCTACATATTTGTCATATACCTTACTTGCTCCCTCTGCCCCTAATATTGCTGATGTTACTGTAATAGCTGCTAAGACTCCTGCTGATTTGAAAATCCTTTTCCTAATTTCTTTTCTTTGTTCTTCTTTGGAATTTTTTCTAGCTGATTTTTTCGCTATAAATTTTTTTCTGTTAATATCAATTATTTGTATTTCTCCTTTTGGTTTTGCTTCTTGGTTTGGTTCTATTTCTTCTTTTAATGTTATCAAAAATGCTCTTCTTTTCTCTTTGTAACTTTTCATTTCCACTATATTATTTTGTGGCATATTTAATCCTCCTTCGTTTTATACTACATTCCTATTATATCACATTATGTTAAATAATGTAAAAAAGCGGAATAAATTCCGCCCTTAAAGAGTCTGATTAAGTTTAGGCTCT
>CANPHV010000048.1 GCA_947573965.1 uncultured Clostridium sp. | reverse complement strand
CATAATACTAGGTATTAACACATAAATTTTTAAGCGATTGCCATACAACTTTTTTTACTTTATTTTTTCATCTTTTCTTTTGTTTCTTGTTTTACGTGCTTGCTTTATGTATATTTATTGTGCATATCCTGTTTTTGTAACAATACGATTACTAATATCTTTTATTGTTTCTGATGGTATATAATTATTGTTTTCAAATACTTCTTTATGCAATCTCTCTACATTTGTTTCTAGTGTCACTGGTATACCATACCACCTATCCATCGTGATGCCTTTTGTTTCATATGGCCATCCTATACTTTCTTTCATTTTAAAACTAGGTATGCTTGGTAACATACTAAATACATCACTTGCTGTTATGTTGGTGTAAACTCTTGGCAATATGGTGTCTACTAATTGGTTTAACCTACTAATGTCAAATGTTTTTACTTTATCTACTACTGCAATCAGAACGTCTCTCATTCTTTCGGTTCGCTTATAATCTCCACCAGCAGCATGTCTAATTCTAGCATAAGCTAAAGCTTGTTCCCCAGTAAGATGGTAAGTTCCTGCTTGTGCAATTCCTGGAATATGTGATACTTCTTCTTCTGTTATTGGCATTGAAATTCCATCTATACTGTCAATGATTTCTTTTACGGCATCAAAATTTACTGTTACAAACTCTTTAATATTTAAATCCAAATTGGTATTTAACGTACTAATCGCAAGAGGTGCTGAGCCATAAGAATAAGCATGTGTTATTTTATCTAGTCCATGTCCTTCAATTTGTACATAGGTGTCACGATAAACCGATACCAATTTTACTTCCTTTGTTTTATTGTTTAAACTAGCTATGATAATGCAATCACTTCGATTTCCTTTTTCATAAGAATCTTCTCTTGAGTCGATTCCAAAAATAGCAATATTGCGATAGCCACCTAAAGCTGCTTCCACCTCAGACGTTATGTTTAATTCCTCTTCTTTTAAGTCAATTCGCTGTAATTTACTTAATTTATCTTGGATGAACCAATACGTTCCTCCTAAAATGGCAACTAAAATAATGATTAAAATTAAAACTAATATTCCAAATATTTTAACGCCTTTCCTTTTTTTCATAATTAGCTCATTCCTTCCTTAGGCACAAATCTGATCGGAAATAGCCAAAATCGTAATTATTTTTCAACCTCTTCCCTCTTACATTTTATCTGGCATTTCTATTCCTAACAAACTAGCCCCCGTTTTTAAAATTTCGCCAACACTATACGTCAAATAAACTCTTGCCATTTGCTCTTGTTTATCCTCAGTTATAATTTTGTTTTCATTGTAAAAACTACTAAAAGCCTTTGCTAATTCAATCAAATATCTTGCTAAAATAGAAGGTTCATCTTTTTGCGTTACTTGTACCAAAATATCCTCAAACGCATAAATTAATTTGCTAATAGCTTGTGAATACTCATCAATTAAAAGTTCTTCCTTAACCTCTTCTGCTCTTGGTACTTCCCCTACTTTATCCAATACACTCTTTGTTCTCACATACGTATATTGAATATAAGGACCTGTTTCCCCTTGAAAATTTAGAATTTGATTCCAATCAAATATTTCATCTTTAATTCGGCTATTGGCTAAATCATTGAAAATAACAGCGCCAATTCCTACTTTTTTAGCTACGTCTTCTTTGTTTTCTAACTCTGGATTTTTTTCTTCTACAATTTTCTTAGCTCTTTCAATAGCTTCTTTCAATAATTCTTCTAATTTAATGATATTTCCTTCTCTTGTCGACATTTTACCAGTTGGTAATAATACCATTCCAAAAGATATATGATGCAATCCTTTTTTATACTTTTCCTCTAAATCTAGCAATTTTGCCACTTCAAATATTTGTTTAAAATGTAAAACTTGTTCATAAGAAGTAACATACAAAGATTTATCATAATCATAAGTTCTTGCTCGGTAAAGAATAGCTGCTAAGTCTCTTGTAGCATAGGTAGTCGAACCATTTGATTTTTCAATAATACATGGTGTGTTAATTCCTTGTTCTTCTAAATCAATAATCTTAGCCCCTTGTGACTCTTGAACCTTTCCTGTTTTTTCTAGCATTTCCATTACTTCTGCCATCTTATCTGAATAGAAAGCTTCTCCATTCCATGAGTCAAATTGGCTTCCTAACAAGTCATACACACGCTTAAATTCTTGTAAGCTTAAAGCTTTAAATTTCTCCCAAACTTCTAGGCAATAAGCATCTTTTTCTTCTAACTTTTTAAAATTATCTCTACAACGATTTAATATTTCCTCGTCTTCTTTGCAAGCTTCATTGATACGAATATAAATTTTGGTTAATTCATTAATAGGGTCTTTTTCAATATCGTACTCGTCTCCCCATAACTTGTAACCTTCAATTAATTTTCCAAATTGTGTCCCATAATCTCCCAAATGATTTACCCCTGTTGTATGATAACCTAAAAATTGATAAATTCGATACAAAGCCCCTCCAATTACAGTAGAACGTAAATGTCCTATATGAAACGGTTTTGCTATATTAGGAGAAGAATAATCAATAACAATATTTTTCCCTTCTCCTATTTTTAAGTTTTCATATTGTTTGGTTGCTATCCTTTGAATTACTTCTTTAGTTAGGGCTTGTTTATTGACATAGAAATTCAAGTATCCCCCTAACACTTCTACTTTTTCTATTATTTTAGTATCTATTTCTATTTTTTCTTTTATTTCACTTGCAATTTGACCAGGTGCTTTTTTTAATTCTTTGGCAAGACGGAAACAAGGAAAAGCATAATCTCCATTTTTGTTGTCTTTTGGTATTTCAATATAACTTTCTAATTCTTTGGTATCTATGTTAATTACTTTCTCTATTGTATTGGCTATTTCTTGTTTAAAATCTAACATTTTTTCTCCTTTCCGACTTTTTTCATTTTGTTGATTTTATTATATTCTTGGGCTTTCTAATTGTCAATGGATTTTACAGGATAGTAATTCAAATGTAAAATTCCCGTAACAAAGAGACAGTTGTATTACAAAACAGAGCCCAAAGGGTCCGTCCCTAGTGGCTCTGTTTTTCAATATAATTCCAAGAATCTCTGCACATATCTTCTAATGTTTTTGTTGTTTCCCACCCCAATTCTTCTTTGGCTTTTTGTGGGTCTGCATAGCAAGTTGCAATATCTCCTGCTCTTCTTGGTGCAATTTTATAGGCTACTTTTTTGCCTGTTGTTTTTTCAAAAGCTTTTACCATATCTAATACGCTATAACCTGTTCCAGTTCCTAAGTTGTATATATATAAACCTTTTCCTTCTTTTTCTATCTTATTTAAGGCTTTTAGATGGCCTATGGCTAAATCTACTACATGAATATAGTCTCTTACCCCTGTTCCATCTGGTGTATCATAATCATCTCCAAAAACAGATAATTCTTTTAGTTTACCACTTGCTACTCGAACAATATATGGCATTAGGTTGTTTGGTATTCCTTGTGGTTCTTCTCCAATTAGTCCACTTTCATGGGCTCCTACTGGATTGAAATATCTTAAGATACAAATATCCCATTCATTATCTGATACGTAGATATCTTTTAAAATTTGCTCAATAAACAATTTGGTAGTACCATATGGATTGGTAGTTCCTCCTGTTTTACAGTCTTCTGTTAGTGGTATTCTCTCTGGTTCTCCATATACGGTTGCAGAAGAACTGAAAATAAACTTTTTACAGTTGTATTTTCTCATCGTATCTAACAATACTAAGGCTCCTGAAATGTTGTTAGTATAGTATTCAATTGGTTTTTCAACAGATTCTCCTACGGCTTTAAATCCAGCAAAGTTGATAACTGCTTCGATATTATTTTCTTCAAATACTTTTTCTAACTTCTCCTTATTTCTATAATCCATCTCATAAAATTTAAAGTCTTTCCCTGTTATCTTTTTTATGGCTTCTAGCACTTGTGGATCACTATTTGAAAAATCGTCAATGATTACAATTTCTTTTCCTTCTTTCAATAATTCTATCGCTGTGTGACTTCCTATATAACCTGCTCCTCCTGGTAATAAGATTGCCATATTCTTCACTCTCCTTTGTTTCTTCTTATATTTTCTTAACTTCTATACCATCTTTGGTATCTTTAATTTGATAGCCTTTTTCTTGAATTGTATCTCTTAATTCATCCGACTTTACCCAATCTTTGTTTTCTCTTGCTACTTTTCTTAGTTTTACTAATTCCAAAATTTCTGCTGGAATTTCTTCTGTTACTTGTTCTAAAGCTTCTGTTATATTTAAACCTAATACAGTATCAAATTTAGCTAATAATTCGGCTAATTTTGGTGATTTTTGTTCGTGTCTAACCACTTCCCATACTACACTCATCGCAAGTGGCATATTTAGGTCGTCATTAATGGCTTGATGGAACTTTTCTTCAAAAGCGTTAACCATCTTATCTTCTATCTCATCTTTTCCTACTAAGTGTAATTGATAACCATTTTTTAATCTTTCTAAAGATTTAGCTGCTGCATCCATCCCTTCCCAAGTGAAATTCAATTTATTTTTATAGTGAGAAGAAAAACTAAATAATCGATACACCAAAGGGTCATATCCTTTTTCTATGATATCTTTTACTAAATATACATTTCCTAAACTTTTTGACATTTTTCCACCATTAATTAATAAGTATTCCCCATGCATCCAAAATCTAGCAGGTACTTTTCCACAATTTCCCTTGCTTTGTGCAATTTCATTTTCATGGTGGGTTGGAATTAGGTCAATTCCTCCTGTATGAATGTCAAATTGTTCTCCTAAATATTTTTGTCCCATAGCAGAGCATTCAATATGCCATCCTGGATAGCTTGGTCCCCAAGGGCTATCCCATTTCATCAAATGATTTTCTGGTGCTTTTATCCATAAAGCAAAGTCACATGGATTTCTTTTTTCGCTATCTATTTCGACCCTTGCTCCTGCTTTTTGTTCTTCAAGATTCAAATTAGATAAAATTGGATATTGGTCAAGTTTAGAAATGTCAAAGTAAATAGCAGTTGAAGTTTCATACGCATAACCATTTTTGATTAATGTTTCAACATAACTTAGCATTTCTTGAATATGATCTGTTGCTTTACATACAATTTCTGGTGTTTCTACCTTTAATGCTTTTAAGTCTTGAAAAAATAATTTGGTATAATATTCGGCAATTTCCATTGGAGTTTTCTTTTCTTCTCTTGCTGATTTTAACATTTTGTCTTCTCCTTCGTCTCCATCAGAAACCAAATGCCCTACGTCTGTAATGTTCATCGCATGTTTTAATGTGTACCCATTATATTTCAAAACTCTTCTTAAAATGTCTTGAAACAAATTGGTTCTCATATTACCGATGGTGGCATCTTTATAGACGGTTGGGCCACAAGAATAAATTCTTACCTCTTTTTCATCCAATGGTTGAAACAACTCTTTTTTCTTGCTTAAGGTGTTGTAAAAATAAAGTTCCATATTTTCCCCTCTTTCTTTTATTCTTTATAAATACGAGATGTGAAGTGTTTTTCTTTCACATCTCGTGTGTTTTTATGGCTTATCTTTAGGTGTATTTGTTGTATCACTTGGGACATTTGTATTACTTGTTGGGACATTTGTATTGCCTGTATTTGCATTACTATTTGTATTGGTTGTACCATTATTAACATTGGATGTATTTGTATTTGTATTCTTATTTTTATCCTTATCCTTATCCTCTACAGGTGGCTTTGGTTTTTCTTCTTCTTTTGGTTTGGTATGCACATTACAGGTTTCATTTATTTTTCCTGCTGTTGAAGCATTGGTTCCTCCTATTGTTTTCCATAGTTGTAATTTTTCTTTTGGTACCACGCCTCCAAATCCTTTGGATTCTACTGGCACATATTGTGAACAAAATTCTGTTGCAAGCATCCCTGTTTCAGAACAGATTGTCTGTAGACCATGTCCTTCACATTTTCCTGGCAAATTATCAGAAGTAAAAATTTCTTTGTAGGTATCGCTACAACCAGTTGTTGCGATGCAACCACTATTTTTGCAAATAGTTTGTTCTACTAATCCACTTGGTTTAACAAAGCTTGCTTTTTCTAATCCCTTATGAATAGCTGTCATGACCTCATCCCAAATTTGTCCTGCTGGGTTAGTTCCAAATCCCGTTACTTCTTCACTTTTATCATAACCAAACCAACAAGCTGCTGCATAATATGGCGTGAAACCACATAACCATCTATCGTAACTCTTATCAGTTGTTCCAGTTTTGGCTGCCACGTCAATTCCTGAAATAGCGCAATAAGTTGCTGTTCCTCTTTTTACTGGCTCTTGCATAATAGATTTCATAATGTACGCATTTTGTTCCGATATCACTCTTTTTTTCTCTTGTTTTGGTTCTAATACTGTATTTCCCGCTGAATCTACTACTTTGGTATAAAAAGTTGGTTCAATATATTCTCCATTATTGGCAATGGTTGCATAAGCTGCTGCCATTTCTAATGGTGTAATTCCATCGGTTACTCCTCCAATGGCAAGTGCTGGGTTTTCATCATGATGGTCATCTGATTTATCTTCTGCCTTATATAAAGAAGTTATTCCAAAATCTCTTAAATAATCAATGGATTTTCCTGGTGTTAATTCTTTCATGATTTTTACCGATGGTATATTTTGTGAATAAGCAATAATATCACGAATATTTAATAATCGATTTTGATATTGTGTTGTTTCGTTTTTCGGTGTATAGCCCCCAAAGTCTGTTGGTACATTGTTATATACAGTTGCTGCTGTAATTACTTTTTCTTGTAATCCTGGTGCCACATTGGCAATTGGCTTAATGGCAGAACCTGGTTGTTTTAGCGCTTGGGTTCCACGATTCCAGTTTGCTCCTGTTTTTTCACCTAATCCACCTGATACCCCTAACACATTACCCGTCTTATGGTCCATAATTACCATAGCAGCCTGTGTATGATCATTTAGAAATTCTCCTGTCTTGTTATCTTTGGCTTTTCCTTTTTTAATGTATTTATCTTTTAAGGTTTCTTCTTCTACTCTTGCTTGAATTCCTGCATCTACGGTTGAATAAATCGTAAGCCCACTACTATAAATATAGTTTTGTGCTAGTTCTCTTGAAATTTCTTTTTCTTCCATAACTTGCTCAATTACTTGTTCAATAACAGCATCGGTATGGTAAGAGTAACTGGAAGTATTTCCAATACTTCCTTTTTGGAAAGGTAAGCCAGCTTCTGCTTTTGCTACTGCTGCATCATATTCTTCTTGGTTTTCAATATAACCTAATTCTTTCATTTTGGCTAAAACCGTTTTGGTTTTTTTCTTTATTTTTTCGGCATTATCTTTGGTTTCATCAAATGGGTCATAACTATTCGGCGAACTATTAATTCCTGCCATAAAGGCACATTCTGCTAAATCTAAATCTTTAGCACTTTTATTAAAATAATATTCTGCGCCTAATTCTACCCCATGTAAGTTATTAGAGCCTACAAATAGAATGTTTAGATATAATTCTAGAATTTGGTCTTTGGATATCATTCTTTCGACTTGATAAGCTTTAGCCCATTCTTTTACTTTTCTAAAGATACCTTCCATTCCTGCTGATTCGTCATCTTTTGTGATATTTTTTACCAATTGTTGGGTAATTGTACTTCCTCCATAAGAACCTTTTCCTAATAGTTTATTGACAATCGCTCCTGCCGTTCTTTTAAAGTCTACCCCACTATGTTTATAATATCTTTCATCTTCAATGGCTACATAGGCTTTTGGTAAGTATTCTGCCATATCTTCTAATGATATAATTCTTCTTTTCTCGTCACCACTTAAGTTAGCAATTACTGCCCCATTACTATCTACGATGACAGAGTTAGAAGCTCCTATTTTTAGTTCTTCTTTGGTGATTTCAAAATCGTCACCAAATAAGCCAAAGAACATGCCTGCTACTATTCCTGCTCCTACTACACAAACTAGCAAAAATAATACTATAATTATTTTGATTGCTAACATTAGTTTTGGATGTCGGTTCGAAAATTTATTTTTTTTCTCTTTTTTATTTTTTTTGCCTTTTCTTCCTTCTACCGGCCTTGGTCTATCGGCACTTCGTGTGCTTGGTCTTTCTCCCGTTCTTCTCTTACTTGCACTAGTAGTTAGTCTATCACGGTTTGCTTCTGCTGTACTTGTTTTTCTTTTTTTCGTATTTCCTGCTACTGGTCTTTTTCTTCCCGCATTGCTACTTTTTCCTGCATTACTACTTCTAGGTCTTGTGTCCTTTCTGTTACTATTATTATTTTTTCCGTTGTTACTTGGCATTTTATTACCCCCTTGTCAATCTTAAAATTTTGACAAATACATTATACCATATTTAAAAAAAAAGGAAAGCTTTTTCATAAATTTTTAAGATTTTTCAAAATTGGGTCTTTCTGGGACAGGCACAAGTTGCCCATTCAGTTTAAATTTTTGTATTGTTTCCCATTAATGCTATTACTTCTACTTTATCTCTTTCTATTTGTTTGCTAAGTTCTTCATATGGCTGTCTTTTATTCATTTGTGCTTCATAAGTTTCGTACGCTTTATATTTCGTTTTCTTGTCATAGTTAAATGCTTCTTCTCTTTGTACTACTATTTCATAATCATTAATGGCAATTCCTTCAAATCTTTTCTTAGCTATTTTCACATTTCCTCTAATATTAATAAGGATTGCTTTGTCATAAATGGTATATTGATTGATTAATTCAGATGGAAAGTCTACATTTAAAATTAATTCTGCTCTAGCAAGAGATTTCTTTTTATTGTTTCCAACTGCTATCATAATGCCATCTTCTTCTAAGATTTGTTTTTCTATTTTTTTGAATTTTTCTCTATGGTTTGTCACAATATTTACCATTTTATATTCTTTGGCTATTTTTCTTAGATTGGCTAACATATTTTCAGATAGGTCATTTACTAAAATGGTAATTTTGGTTTCTTCTTTTTTCATCTCTTTCTTTTTTAATAAATAGTCTAAACTTTTACAAGCTAATAACTCGAATAACCATTTTCCTTCTACGATTTCTAAACCATATGTATATAATTGGTTCCTATATTCTTCTTGCTCTTGTATTTCTTTACTGATTACTATTTTTTTACTTCTTGTTTTTTCAAATATTTTTTTGGTTTTGTGTGCTAATTTTTGTGCTCTTTTATCGTCTATTTTTTCTTTTGCTTTTATGGGTAAAATAATTTTGTCTCCTTCTATTTGTATAAGATTGAACCATTTGTTTATGGTTGTAAGCTTGTCAGCTTCTTGTATATAATACAAAAAAATCACCTTCATTCCTTGTTCTAAGTTTATGAATGTGATTTTTTTTTATGACTTATTTATTTTAATTTTATGGTATATTATTCATCAGATATGGTAATCCATTATTTTTATTTTTCTCTTGTTTCCACTGTACTTCATCACTATTTAGCATCGTCAACAACCCAGAGTTTTCTGTTTTCATTTCTTCAATGCTTAAGAATTTCCATGAAGTCCATATGATATCATTAAGTTCTCTTCCATTATAAGTAGTATCTGTTATAAAACAACAATTTTTAATTTCCACTTCTTTTAAACTCCCCATAAATGTACCAACATACGTATTTCCTATGATTGAGGTATTAGCAGAATAACAGTTATAAATATATCCTCTTTTAGATGAGCATCTACCATCAGTTCCTCCAGCAAGTCCTCCTACTTGCGTATTTCCTTCAACAGTAGCTGTGTTATAACAATTTTTGATTGTACTTCCATCATTCCATCCAATAATTCCTCCAGCAGCTGATGCACCTCTGCTTGAATCTAATCTTCCTACTATGGTTCCTATATTATAACATTGTTCCACAATGCTTTGGTTTACACTGTATCCAGTAATTCCTCCTATCAGTCCATTGTCATTGACTCTATAACTAACTTCCCCTTTATTGTTAGATTTACTTATTGTGCAACTATCCTCTATTTCTCCTGCAATTCCTCCTAAACAAACATAAGTTGCATTAATTGGTTCAGAATTTGGCATTATTTTGCCTTCATTTGTACAGCTTTCTATTTTACTTTGTTCTTTCGCTTGACCAACGATTCCCCCTCCAAAACACATATTATAACTAGAACCATAAAAATTTATTGCAACCGCTTCTTTGCACTTTACATTCACTTGATTGATACAATTTTTAATTTCAGAAGATTCATATGTTAAACCTACGATTCCCCCTACAAAAGATTTTCCATTTATACTACCATTATTCGTACATTCTTGAATGATAGAATTTGTACTAGTTCCAGCAATTCCTCCACACCCATTGTCTGAACTTCCCACAATGGTAGCATGATTCATGCATTTATAAATGGTTCCTTCTTTGATATCTCCAACAACTCCTGCAACTCCACTAGAAGCGTTAGACGAAATGTTTCCATCAATTGTTAATTTTTCAACTCTTCCTCCTATTATCATTCCAAACAATCCACCTTCTCGATGTTTAGAGGTACTTGTCATGTTGGCTATTGACGAAATGGTGATTGTATGTTCGTTTCCATCAAATGTTCCTGCAAAATATGGTCCTGTCCAATGACTTACTCCGTCAAAATATCCAATTGGTAGCCAACCTCCATTTTCTGTTGCACTTACTATGTTCAATGGAATATCATTCATTACTTTTGCATTGATATTTGATTGTCCACCATTTACTAAATCTCTAAAATAGGCTAAATCATATTCACTATATATAGCATTTGCTTCTATCTCATTATTATTTGCATTGGTTATTGTTGTACTAGCTAATTGGATTACTTTTACATTTTCTTTTGTCGCAGTTACTATCTTGTTTTGTGGGCTTGTCACTTTACAAGTAACAATATAGTTTCCTATTTCCAATTCTGATAAATTGCTTATGTCTGTACTAGCAAAGGTTTTATTTTGAAAGTTTAAATTTCCTGTAACACTATATTCTACTGTTCCTATTCCATCATTCCCCCAAGTTATTTCAAATAAGTCTGCCAGTAACATTTGTTTTTTTCTAACGATTTGACTTGTGTCTGTATCTTTTGCTGTTACTGCTAGCTCTGTTGTTTCGGTTGGTAAATCTCCTTTTCCTTTATATTCGCTTTCTGTCTCTGTTATATGGAAGATATACCCCTCTTTTGTTTTCAATTCTAATATTTCTGTGTTGTCTATTTGCTTTATTTCTGTGGTTGCTACCCAATCCTTTTGATTGTTATCAAATTCCTTTTTCATCTCTATCATTGTTGGAGGTTCATAGTTCTCTTTTTGCAGTCTTAGTTCATTTCTTATCAGTTCTATCTTTTCTTGATAAGCTTTTATTTGCGTTTCTTCTTTGGCATTCGCTGCTTTTTTTAGTATTCCATTTTCTCCTGTTAGCATGGCTATACTAATGGCTGCTAATATTAATAACACAATGATTGTGATTACTAGGGCGATTAGTGTGACGGCTTTTTCATCTTTTTTCATTTTCTCTCTCCTTTGTTTTTTCTTATTCTTCTGTTTATGATTCCCTTTGCCCAAAACAATATTCACTATGGTCATTTTATCAAAGATAAAATATGTTGTCAACAAATTGACATAGTCCGCTTTTCTTTGTATGTGTCAAGTAAATGTAGGCAATTTTTTTATCTTTTTTATAATCCTTCAA
>CANPHV010000047.1 GCA_947573965.1 uncultured Clostridium sp. | reverse complement strand
GTTTTTAACTGTGTATAATCCAATTTTCCGCTATTATCAAAGCTACTCATTACTGCCATTTGTACCTTTTCTTTGGCTCCTGCTTTTTCTGTTTCTGTTTTAGCTGTATTAGCTTTACTCAATATCCCATTCTCTCCTGTCAAGGTAGCTATACTTACTGCTGCTAAAATTAACAAAACAATGATAGTGATGACAAGGGCTATTAAAGTTATACCTTTGTTAGTTTTTTCTTGTTTTCTTAAATTTTTAATACTCATTATTTCCTTCCCTTCTTTCGTTACTTTTTCTTATTTCTTTTGCTTATTTTTCCCTATCTTAAAAAATAATATTCACGCTTATTTTAGTTTTCTATTATTCGCTTTCTTTTGCTTTTAAAAGTATTTTCTTTTTTCAATGTTTTACTACTTTCTAAAACAGTTCTTAATTTACATTTGCATTTTATCAAATATGGAGAGTGCTGTCAACAAATTAACATAGTTTCTGCAAAAAAATATGCAAGCAAAAAACTTTACTTACATAAACCTTATCTTAATTAAAATTGCTTTATTTTAAGTCATCTATTAATCTGTTTCTATTATTTTATCAATTGAATTTTCTCTCATCTCTCGAATTAACTTGCAACTTGTATCTAATTTCTCTTGTTCATATTCATTCAAATTCAATTCCATTAAATCTCGTACCCCATTGCGATTAATAATTGCTGGTACCCCTATATAAATATCATTTTGACCATATTGATTTTCCAAATACGTAGAAACCGTCAAAATCGAATTTTCATCCTTAATAATAGCTTTCACTAAACGATTTAATGCCATTCCTATTCCATAGTAAGTTGCTTTTTTCTTTTCGATTATCTCATAAGCTGCATTGACTACGCCTTCATGTATTTTCTTCAAATCTTCCATGGGATGATGATTATCTTTCATGATGTCTTTCACTTTTTTACACCCAACATAAGCATGGTCCCAAGGCACAAAAGAAGAGTCTCCATGTTCCCCCATGATATAAGCATGAATATTTTTGCTTGATACTTTTAAATAATCTGCCATTAAATAGCGAAGTCTAGCAGTATCTAATACCGTTCCAGAACCAATTACTTTATTCTTTGGTAAACCAGATACCTTCCACACAACATATGCCATCAAATCTACTGGATTACTTGCTACTACAATAATCCCATCAAATCCACTTGCCATAATAGATTGTGTAATTTGCTTCATAATTTTTGTATTTACCTCTGCTAATTCTAATCGTGTTTGTCCTGGTTTTTGGGCTACTCCCGCAGTAATTACTACTACTTCCGCCTCTTTACATGCGTCATAATCACCTGCTTTAATTACCATCTTTTGTGGTGCATATGGTAATCCATGTGATAAATCCATTTCCTCTCCTTTTGTTTTTTCCTTATCAATATCAATTAGGACTAATTCTTCAATTCCTCCTTGATTTAGCATTGAATATGCCATACTCATACCAACAAATCCAGTTCCTACTAAAACCACTTTCCCTTTTTTCATTTTTCTTTTCTCCCTTCCTTTTTTTAATTTTAGTGAATTCTTTCTTATTATACCACTATTTTCTGTTTTTTTAACATTTCGTTTTACTTTTTAGCCAAACTATGATATAATCACAAAAATATAACAAAGTAAGGAGTGCTATTGAATATGAGTTCAAATTCAGATAATACTACTACTTTGGCTGAAAATAAGGTATTAATCTTATATATATTAAATCTTATCCACGGAGAAATTAGGCAAGATGACTTGTTTAAAATTGTTACTTCAACTAACGATATCAACTACTTTTATTTTAAACAAATATTAACCGATTTAATAGATTCCAATTTAGTAGGTACCTATACGAAAGAAAACGAGACCGTTATTCGAATTACATCCGAAGGAAAAAACGCATATGCACTTACCAAAGAGGTATTACCAGGAATTATGAAATTAAAAGCAGACAATATTTTCGCAAAGGAATTTCCTACCATAGAGGAGGAAGCTTCTGTTTCTGCTGAATTTATTCCTAAGAGCGAAAATGAATATATCATTAAATGCAAAATCGTTGAAAATAATGAAGTTATTTTCGAAGTAAAAACTTTTGCTGGCTCTCGTGATAGAGCAAAACGTATTGTGGATAATTGGAGACAAAATGCTTCTGTTATCTACCCACAAATGTTGAATTTATTACTAGAGGATTATTCAAAAAAAGATAATCTTAAAAAATAGGGCTACTTTTATAGTAGTCCTATTTTATTAGCCAATCTAATACATTTATCTTTTTTATCCCATTAAAATCTACTATTGGGTCTATGTCCATTGTAAGTATATATTTAGGATAGTGGTCATTTATGTTTTTAAGTGGTTCTAATTCTCTTTCCAGTGTTGTTTCTTCTCTGGTCGTATAAGCTACTTGAAAATAAGCAAAACCTTCTTTATTTTCTGCTACAAAATCCACTTCTTTTTCTCCTGCTTTTCCTATATATACCTTGTACCCTCTTCTTATCAATTCAAGATATACAATATTTTCTAACATATGTCCTGCATCCACATTTCTTCTTCCTAATAAGGCATATCTCATTGTTACATCAGTTGCATAATACTTTTCCCCTGACTGTAAATATTGCTTCCCTTTTATATCAAATCTTGCAACTTTATTAAAAATAAAGCACTCTACCAATGACTCCAAATAACTTTCCACAGTATGAACAGATATCGGCCTTCCATCAGAAGTTAAAGTATCTGCTATCTTTTTAATCGATAAGCAATTTCCAATATTATTAAACATAAACTTTGTTACTGCCTTAAGTGCTGTTATATCTGCTATCTTTTTTCTTTGTGCTACATCTTTAAGCAAAATAGTATTATATAAAGCATCTAAATATTCATCGATTTCTGTCTGGTCTAATTTTAAAGCATAAGGAAATGAACTTTTATTAATATAGTCTAAGTATAATCTTTCATCTATTTGTTTTTCATAATATTGCGCATATTCTTTCAAGGATAATGGATACATTTTTATTTCTATATATCTGCCTGTTAGCAATGTTGCTAGTTCTCCAGACAATAAATAAGCATTTGACCCTGTTATATATACATCCACATTTTTAATAATATATAGACCATCTACTGCCTTTTGAAATTCTGGAACATTTTGAATTTCGTCTAAAAATACATAGTAATTTTTCTCATCTTTGATTTGCTTTTTAATAAATTGATACAATTCCTTGTAATCTTTAAATTCGTTGTCTGGATTTTCAAGATTAATAGCTATGATATGATTTTCTTTTATTCCTGTACTTTTTAAATAATCCATATACAATTCAAATAGTGTGGATTTTCCACATCTCCTTATTCCTGTTACTACTTTTATTAAATCTTTATCTTTCCATTTTTTTAACTTTTCCAAATAATCTTTTCTTTCTATCATATACTCGCCTCCTTTTTTATTATTATACTATATTTTTCATATTTTTGCAATCTGTTGCAAATTTTTATTCATTTTGTACAAAAAGTGCATTGTGTTTTAATTTAAAAAATAAAACATAAAATAGCTAGTATCACCAATTTTATCATTACTTGCACAAAAAACATATAATTAGTACATTTAATCCCAATGTCATTTATCTTGTCAAAACTTGCTACTAACTTCTGTATTTCTTCTGGGGAAGAAATTTTCTTTTCCTCCATATATTCTTTGGCTAAATATTTAGCTTTTATCATGGCATCATTTTCCAAAAACACTCTTACCAAACAGTAAATCATACTTAACACTAAGAAAATATTTAAAAATAGCATTGGATATGGCAATACCTTAAAAATTAGTAAAGCACAAATCACAATAAAATAGAATAAATAAATGTTAGAAAATAGAAAATTAAATAGCAATAATTTTCTATCTTGTATCGAATGTAAGCACTCATGAGCAATGGTTTGAATTCTAGTATAACTTTCTTGTATTTTTCCAATCGAAATTTTATTGGTAATTGCAATATACAAGCTTGCTTGTGTCGCTTCGTTTTCCTCTATTACTACCTTTTCATGATTTAACTTTTTCAAATATTGCTTACACAACTCTACATTACTTGGATATTCCTTTGCTATTTCATCTAATTCCTCATCTTCTCCTATCTTTTTTAATTCCTTACTCTTAAACTCAAAAACATATTTTAAAACAATAACGCTAACAAGCGCGACAACACCTATTACTATAAATTCCATTTTTCTTTCTTCCTTTTTCCAAATTTTAAAGGTTGATACGACACACTAATGCCACGATCAACCTTTATACAATCCTATTTTCTCTTTAAATTACATCACGAATTGCCTCTCCAATGATTTTATTTACATCAGCAATCACAATATTAAACTTTGTTTCTGCCTCAAAAAATCTTTTAGCCTCATCTATCTCTACTAATTCTGCATACAAATCTTGTACTTCTTTGAACTTTTCTTCATCTTGTTTTCCAGTTTGCATTACAGCTAACTGCGTCTCATATCTTTTTTGTTCAAATTGAGCCATTTTCTCTTTCAAACTCGTATTCAAATTTAAGGTTTGTTTTGCCATTTTGTAATTCACATATTCTTCTGATTGTTTGATTTCTTGTGCTAATCGATTAGCTGTATCATATATATTCATTTCTATTCCCCCTGTGGTGTTTCAACTGATGCTGGTTCTTCTAGTACAACCTTTGCATCTGTTGGACAGATATTTACAAATGTATTGCCATCATTTACTTTGATTTCATTTCCTTCTAAATCTTGATAAACAGTTTGTTCTTCTCTTTCGTTTTTAATGCATTTTATTTTGATTGCTTTTCCATTTGTAATGTAGTAGCCATCAAAAGTTCCTATATTTTTGATGCCTTGTCTTCCTTTGTTTTCTTTGTCTTGCAATGTATAATTGTCGCAGAAAGTAATGATGATATTTTTGGTGGTTATGGTTTCTTTGCTATCCCAATCGGTTTGCTTTTTTCCTCTAGCATATCTTTGATATACTTTGTTTTCTTCATCATATACATATTTTACTGTTTGTAAATCTGAGTGTGGTATGGTTACACTTATAGCGCCTTGTCCTTCTTCTAAATTCACCTCATCTGTTACATAGTTTAACACACTTTCTTTATTAGAAGTCATTTTGAATTTCTTGTTCTTGGCAGATTCTATTAATTTGTCAATACTGGTTACTGCATTATGTGGTGATGCCTTGTCTTTTACTCTTTTAAAGGTTGTTCCATCTTCGGCAATTCCATCGATTTCGTTAATACTATATTTTCGAATGTCACTGTCGGCTTGTGGACTTTCTCCGAAATGAGTATAAATGGCATCGTTTTCCATCGCATAGTCAAGGAAATAATGTCTTGCACTTCTAACTGGACCGATTTTTTCAACGTCAGCTCCTTTAAATAGTGCCATTAGTCTGGTTTCTCCACCTTCTACTACAATTTCATAGACCATATATGCTTTTTGCAAACCGGCTTGTGGCCAAGCATCACTATGGTTATCTATCATTATGGCAATGGGTCTATCGTTTCCTTTAAAAATTTGCACTTCTTTTTCTTCTAATACTGCTGTAATTGGTTCTTCCTCTACTGCTGTCTCTTGTTGTTTGTTTTTATCTCTTGTGATTTGATAGGCTAATACCCCTCCTGCTCCTAAAATAAATAAAATTAACACAACAATCATAATTTTAGTTCCATTTTTCTTTTTCTTTGTTTTGGTTCTTCTTCCACTCATTTGCACTTCCTCCTTTTAAACCCTACTTATTTTTAAGTCGGCTAAAATTTTTTCTTCTTTTGGTCTCATTTTTATCTTGTCCGCTTCTTGTATATGATCATATCCCATCAGATGATAAAATCCATGGACAAGCATATAACTTAACTCTCTTTCAAAACTATGGCCATATTCTATGGCTTGTTTTTCTACTTGTTCTATGGAAATTATAATATCTCCTAAAATGTCTTCATAGGTAAAATCTTTTTTTTGTATCTTTTGCGCTAACTCGTCCTTTTCAAACATAGGAAAAGAAAGCACGTCAGTTGCTTTATCGATTTCTCTATACACCTTGTTTATTTCTTGTATATTTTGTGGTGTTGTCAAAGTAATCGTGATGGATAGTTTTGCATTTTCTAATCCTTCTTCTTTAAAACACTGTGATAGTACTTTCTTTACAATTGGTTCATAGATTTCTTTTTCTTCTATTTCTTGATATACTATTTCATACATCTTAGGCAACTTCCTTCGCTCTTTTTAGGTATTTTCCTTGGGATTTAAAAGAATTTTTGATTTGCTTCATAGCACCATAATCCACTAGTTTTCTTTTATAATAGGTCATAATTTTAGAATAATCGGTTTTTCCATTTCCTAGTTTTTTCATGTCATCTTTCATGAACAATATTTCTTTTTGTTTTACATATTCGATGAAATCTTTTTCTTTTAATTTTGTAATTTCTTTGTATTGGTTCCAAAAAGTTTTATAATCGTCTTTTGCTTTTTGTGTATCCCAATATACTTTGGTTGATAATAATTTAATGTTGTAATCTTCAATTAAATTGATTAGCATTGAATATGCTCTTTCTCTTTTAGCTGCCATTTTCGTGTCTTGTACTAAAGTTCTAGCATCTTTCAATAATTTTTCATAACATTGTTCTGCTACAATTAATGGTAAACTATGCGTAAATAGTTTTCTGCTAATGCCTAATAATACCATATTTTTTTCAATGTTGTCTTTGGTGTCTAATTTTCCTACCTCATAAGATTGGTATTTCTCGTATTCAGATACGACGTCTTTTACAGTTTCGTCTTGGTTTAATTCTATTTTTAAAGATAAGATATTTTGGATATATTCTTCTAATGTGTAGAATATTTTTGTATAAATCCACTCTTTAGAAGCATCATAACTATTGGTGTTGTCTGCTATCTTAATAGAGTAATTTTTTAAAATTCCTTTGTATAATGTATCCATTTTTGATAGATAAAATTTGTTGTATTTTTCTACTAATTTTTCTTTGTTATCTACTTTTATTCCTTGATAATCTAATTCAATTAAGTATTTTTGTTTACGATATTTGTATTCGATATATTCGCTTTCTTTTAAGCTTGTTACTTCATAATATTTAGCAAGCGCATTTTTTTCAAATTCTGATGCTGTATTGTTTTTTACCTTTTTGTAGATAGAGTCCATTACGTATTTGTCTAAAGAACCTAAATAAGCTTCATAGGCTGTATCGTATTTTTTTTCGATTTCTTCGTTGTCGTAATTTTCACTATCTGCAGTGTAGGTTTCAAATGCTTTTATCATACTATTTCTTTTCATGGAAATTAACATTCCATTAATTCCAATTCTAGTTGGTATTAATATTCTCGTTAAAGTATTTGTTATTTTGTTAAAAAATGTTTTGTCTGCTCCTGTTATTCTAAGACTTCTTTCTTCCATCAAAACTTCATCCTTCCTAAAACACAATCTTTTCATTCGTCCCTATACTTTCTAAAACTTCATATGTAACATAAATATCAATACTTCCTTCTTTTTCATAAGTATTAATATTTTTGCCCACAATCGATTCTTTGTCTTGTATTTCTTGCTCCAATTGTTGTTCTAATTGTTCTATCCCTATATTTTTAGCTTCTTCTTTTTCATAATTTTTTTGTACTTCTTCTACCTCTTTTTTCGTAGTTTTTAGAATCGAAATTGGTAAATAAAAGTCTGAAAATAGTTTCATTTTGTTTTCCGTTTCTATTGTATCATAAATTTCAAATTTTGAAAGCTTTTTTGGAAAATTTATTTTAAAATTATTAAATTTTATGGCATATTGATTTTCAATGTTCCCGGTTTCTATTCTTTCCGTAGTATTGTATGGCACGTTTATATATTTCGTATGCCATACTTTTGCCTCAACTTCTCCTTTGGCATGGACATATCGAATTCCTGTATATTTTCCTTCCATCCAACCATTAATCAAAGTATCCCCTATGTTTACAGTATCTCCTACTTTTACATTAGCCATCCCTGTTTGGGCATTAATTTTCGTTATAATACCTACCTTATCTGCCATAATACTACAATATTCTTCTTCATTGATAATTTCTGGCTTTTCATCTGCTTTTACTACTTTAACAATAGCATTGGTTCCTTTTAATTCAATTCCCATCCAAGCGATATCGTTTCTTTGTAGTCTAATTTTATTAATCATTTCTTTGGCATTTATTTTGCTCTTCCATTCTCCTATTTTTAGTCCTGCCGCTTCTATATCCTTTTCTATATTTTCTAATTCCTGTCCATTTTCCTCTACAATATCCACATTCCATACAAAATAAGAGGATAACACTGTCAAAGAAATCATAAGAAGAAGAAAAACAAAAAATATCTTTCTTTTTTTATAGCGATGTAATAAAAAGGGAAGTCCTCTTTTGCCATTTATTTTTATTTTACACTTTGTTTTTTTCGCAATTCTACAAATTTCTTTAAAATCTTGTATTCCCACGCGAAAATCTAATTGTATGTCTTTTTTCCTTTTTAAATGCCAAATGGCAATTTTATTACTTCGGCACATATTAATAAATCGTTCAATATAATACCCTTCAATGGTAATTCCTAAATACCCAATGATATAACCAATCCATATTCTTATTATCATTTTTCTAATCTTCTATCCTCTCAATATCCATACTTTCAATTTTTCCTGTTACCTTAATATCATCATTTGTCATATTCTCTAAATTCAAATTAAATCCATTGATATTAATAACCCCTATGTGCGTGTTAATCCTAACAAAAAATTCTTCGTACTCCAGTATTCCTTTAAAATTTTCAATCATTATCTCATCAAATCCTGTTATGATAATCTTAGGAATATCGGAATACACTTCTTTGGGCATTTCTAATATCTTATCTATCTTATTAGACTTTTTCTTTTTCATCTGCCTATCCTTTCTGTTCAATGTGCAAAAAGAAACGTCCCCATTGAACATTACTCAAATTCATCTAATGATTTAAATTCATATCCTTCTTTTTTGGCTTCTTGAATAACGGAAGCTAAAATGTTGGTATTGGTTTTAGAATTTCCATGTAATAGCATAATTTCTCCATTATGCAAGTTGTCTAATATTTTCTTTTTGGCTCCTTCTTCGTCTGGCTGCTTATCTTCGTTCCAGTCTTCATAAGCAAATGACCACATAACGGTTGTATAGCCTAATCGGTTTGTTGCCTGCAAACTGCTTTGACTATATTCTCCTTTTGGAGGTCTTATGTATTTCATTTCATAGTTGAATTTTTCATGGATGACTTGATGTAATTCCATTACTTCTTTCCTGATTTGCTCTTCTGTTAAGTCTGGCATGCTTTTATGGTTGACGGTATGGTTCCCTATGATATGTCCTTCGTCTATCATTTGTTTGACTAAGTCACTTTGTGTGTTTACAAAATGGGCTGTGATAAAGAAGGTTGCTTTTACTTGATTTTCTTTTAGGGTGCTTAATAATTGTGGGGTATATCCTGCTTCATACCCTTCATCAAATGTTAAGTAGATATTCTTTTTTTCCTTATTTCCTAAACATATTCCCTGATTTTCTTCTAGGACTTTTTTGTTGTTACTTCCTACATCTGGCTGTTCATGGTTGTCATCTCTTTTGATACCCCACCCTATTTTTTGATTACTTGCCTCTTTTGTTGTGCTACTCGTTTCTATTTCTGTTTCTTTTGTTTTTGCCTGTATTACGCTTAGGGAGAATATAGCAATGATTAATAGTATGATGGCTCCTTGTTTTAGCTTTTTCATATTGTTTGTGCCTCCTATTTATTTTTCTATTACATGTATATTAATTTTTTTGAAAGATAGAACTTATAATGAAAGCAACAAAAAAATAACTAATTGTTTTGTCTAATACAAAAACTTTTAGTTATTTTTAATATTATTTTTCTTCTTGCTCTATTTCTAATGCCTCTTGTTGTTCTTGCTGAATTTCTTTCCAATGAGGTTGTATATAAACTTCTTTTTTCAAATCTATATCCTTATACTTTCGAGTCAAACTTTTAAATTGAGTATCATCTATTGTCTCTGTCTCTCTTAACAAATCCATAAATTCAAAATCATTTAAAGTCGCTAAATATTTAGCACCTAATTCCAAAGAAATTCTCGCATCCATACCAATACAAACATCACTTTTCTTATTGGGATTTCTAATATTTTTCATAACATTCTCAACATCTCTGCCTTTATCTTCTTCTGAATAGCTACTCATATCTATATTTTGATAGTATTTTACATATCTCCTAATTCTTTCATCTCGTATTTTAAAATCCGGTGAAATAATAGCGTTCCCATGTTCTCTTACAATTTCCCTTGCTTTTTCTTGTTCATCTGCAATACCTTGTTTTGTTGCTTCTTCTACAATTTTTAGGGTATAAGCAAAATCTTTTGGATTGGTATTTACTACATACTGGATAAATGCTTGATAAGGCGTTCCATCATATTTTTTTAGCAATGCTTTTCTATTTTCAACTGAAATTTCACCATCTTCTTTTAACTGTTCTACTATATTCTCACCGATTGCTATTTCTCCAAAAGTATTCATAAATTTTCTTAAAGCTGGTGGATAGACTTCATTATCTTCTTTTAAAACAGTATAATTTACAATTTGTCTATTATTAATATTTCTTAATTCATGTAATAGCCTTGAGATTTCATTTGACATTTTAATAACGTCGCCTCTACTATTATCAATAACATCCTTAATAAATATTGTTTGCAACTTTCTTGCAATTTTTTCATAATGATTACTAAGTTTTGCCTCTTCTATCTCTTCCTCCGTTATTCCTAATTTCCTTAAAACGATTCTATATTCTTCATCTAATTCTGTAATAAAACCTTCTCTTAATCCGTCTACCATATCAAAAGGTATATAAGATATTTTGTCACATAGTCTCATTAAAGATGCTTCTGGTGTAGCAGGCATAACTGTTTTATCAAATCCTTTTTTTGTGTGGCAATATAAGTTTTCTCTTTCAAAATCCTCTTCTGTTTTCGTACTATCTGCTCTATATTCTGACTCTGACCTTTCGCCATTATGAGAGTTAATCCCTTCCATAATCAACCATAAATTGCTTCGAATTCTCTTTAATACTTTTTCTCCTACTTCTGGATAACTTTGTTTTATGGTCTCTATTATTTCATCATAAATTTGATTTGTATAAATTAATTCTCTTGGTCCTAAAGCATTATGACAATAGTATCCAATCCCATAATCTTCTTTGATATTGGATAGCCACCATTCTCCACTATGCCCTGAAAAAGTATGACCAATATCATGGTTTCGTGCCATGATTTCAATGACTCCACAACTCAAACCTACTTGTTTTTCTTTATTTTGCTTTATATTAATACCTTTTGCAATCCTAAGGGCAATATTAGCTAAGTTCTCCTGATGTGTTTTTCGATTCGTTGTTTCCTGGCAAGATTTCCTAATCCCTTTTACCATCATAGTTTCTTCACAACTTTTACGGTTATAATCGGTAATAACACTTGCTATTTCTAAACTATATTTTTCTAATTTTTGCATAGCTTTTTGTTTGTCCAATGCTTGTCCAATTTGCTCTTTATATTTTTCCAATCGTTTTAGTTGGATTTTTTTCCCTGATTCTTCTTGATAATGTTTTTCCAATTTAATTCCATCCTTTTTCATAATTTACACTTAAATATTATCCTGAATCCGTGAATTGATTGACTGTAAGGAAGTTGAAAGTATAGA
>CANPHV010000046.1 GCA_947573965.1 uncultured Clostridium sp. | reverse complement strand
GGTGAACTTTTCATCAGATATTCTCCTAGGGTGATCTTATCATAAATTAATCACAGTTGAAACAAACAAAACCTTGACAAATTTTCTTAATAATATATAATAATGTGGATAAACTAATACAAATGAGGAGGAATTTAATATGGCAGAAATAAGTCAAGAAGAACAACAAAGAGTTCAAAACATGATAAACGAGTTAGTTGAAAAAGCAAAACAAGCATCCAAAGAATACTTAAAACTAGACCAAGAAACCGTAGATAATATTACAAAAGCAATGTCTATGGCAGGACTAGAGCATCATATGGAGCTTGCAAAACTAGCAGTAGAAGAAACAGGAAGAGGAATTTACGAAGACAAAATAACGAAGAATATGTTTGCGACAGAGTACGTATATCATAGTATTAAATACGAAAAAACAGTAGGAATTATCAATGAAAACGAAGAAGAAGACTATGTAGAAATAGCAGAGCCAGTTGGTATTATTGCAGGGGTAACGCCAGTTACGAATCCAACCTCTACAACTATGTTTAAATCGATTATCGCAGCAAAAACCAGAAATGTTATCATCTTTGGTTTTCATCCATCGGCTCAAAAAAGTAGTAGCATGGCAGCCGAAATTGTAAGAGAAGCAGCAATCAAAGCAGGAGCACCAGAAAACTGTATCTTGTGGATTGAAGAGCCAAGCGTATTAGCTACTAGACTGTTAATGAACCATCCTGACGTTAATTTGATTTTAGCAACGGGAGGAACCGGAATGGTGAAATCCGCTTATTCTTGTGGAAAGCCAGCTTTAGGAGTAGGACCTGGAAATGTACCATGTTATATTCATAAAAGTGCTAAACTAAAAACGTCAGTCAATGACTTGGTTTTATCCAAAGCTTTTGACAATGGTATGATATGTGCATCTGAACAAGCTGTTTTGGTTGACCGAGATATCTATCAAGAATTTGAAGAATTGATGAAACAAGCTGGTTGCTATTTTGTAAATCCAGAAGAAAAAGAAAAATTAAAGTTAAGTATGTTTGAGTACAACGAAGAATATGGTTTTAAATTAAAATCACATGTACCAGGACAATCACCATATGTAATAGCGCAAGAAGCAGGATTTGAAGTACCAGAAGATACTAAGGTGTTAGTCGTATACGAAGAAGGAATTGGAAGAGATTATCCATTTTCGAAAGAAAAATTAAGTCCAGTTTTAACTTATTATATCGTAGAAAACGAAGAAGAAGGAATTGATAAATCAGAGAGATTACTAGAATTTGGAGGATTAGGACATTCAGCAGTAATTCATTCAGAAGATAGAGAAATCAACTTAAAATTCTCCAAAACAATGAAAGCCGGAAGAATTATTGTAAATTCTCCATCTACGCACGGGGCAATTGGTGATATTTATAATACCAACATGCCATCGTTAACATTAGGATGCGGTTCATTTGGTGGAAACTCAACAACAGCCAATGTATCCTCTGTTAATTTAATTAATATTAAAAGAGTTGCGAAAAGGAGAGTTAATATGCAATGGTTTAAAATTCCAGAAAAAATCTATTTTGAAGCTGGTTCTATTCAGTATTTAGAAAAGATGCCAGAAATCGAAAGAGCCTTTATCGTAACAGATGAAGGAATGATTAAATTAGGATATGTTGATAAAATCTTATATCACTTAAGAAAAAGACACCAATATGTGCATTCAGAAATATTTAGTGAGGTAGAGTCAGACCCATCTTTTGAGACAGTAAAAAAAGGTGTCGAAGCAATGAAAACCTTCAAGCCAGATGTGATTATTGCAGTAGGGGGAGGAAGCCCAATTGATGCCGCTAAGGGAATGTGGTTGTTCTATGAACATCCAGATGCTGACGTAGAAGGACTAAAACTAAAATTTATGGATATTAGAAAACGTACCTACAAATTTCCTAAATTAGGAACCAAATGTAAAATGGTTGCCATTCCAACCACTTCAGGAACTGGTTCAGAAGTAACTTCTTTTGCGGTAATTACAGACAAAGAGAAAAATAAAAAATATCCATTAGCAGATTATGAATTAACACCAGACGTAGCAATTGTAGATCCAGACTTAGTTATGAGTTTGCCAAAATCAGTTACTGCAGATACAGGAATGGACGTATTAACTCATGCGATTGAAGCCTATGTATCGAATATGGCATCTGATTATACAGATGGTTTAGCAGAAAAAGCAGTAGAAATCGTACTAAAATATTTACCACAAGCCTATGAAGATGGAAGTAATCGTTTAGCCAGAGAAAAAATGCACAACGCAAGTACTTTAGCTGGTATGGCCTTTACGAATGCCTTCTTAGGAATCAATCATTCTTTGGCTCATAAAATTGGAGCAGAATTCCATTTGCCACATGGAAGAATAAATGCAATTATCTTACCATATGTTATAAAATACAATAGTTCAAAACCAACGAAGTTTGTATCTTTCCCAAAATATGAATATTTTATAGCTGATGAAAAATATTATGAATTAGCTAAAAAAGTAGGATTAAAAGCAGAAACAAAAGAAGAAGGAATTGCAAATTTAATTGCCAAAGTGCAAGAATTAAATGAACACCTAAATATTCCAAAATCTTTGCAAGAAGCAGGAATTGAAGAACAAGAATTTTTAGCAAAAGTGGATATGTTAGCAGACAGAGCTTTTGAAGACCAATGCACAACAGCAAATCCACGTTTACCATTAGTCACAGAGTTAAAACAAATTCTTTTAGATAGTTATTATGGAAAAAGGGATTAGGGGACGTTCCTTAAAATCCCTGTTTTAGGGATCAGGGGATAATTTTTCTAGAAGTGCTAAAGGGGTCAACAGGAAATAGACCTTTTTGGCACGTTTTTTTTGCTTTTTTTTAAGTGTTGGACTTCATTTTAAATTTAGCATTATAAGGTTTTTAAGTTAAACAAAAATGAAATTGCTAAGTTATGCGAATTGTGTTATAATTTACAAGGGAGGGAATAGAAATGAAAATAGAAATAACCGAAAAAATAAGATTATTTATTGAAAAAATGAAGTTAAAAAGGTTATCAGATAAAGCATTAATCAAAGAATTAGAACAAAAATTAGAAGAAAAACAAACGGATAATATTCATAACATTGTAGGATTTGTAGAAGATAAAGATAAACAAGTAGAGATTGCTAAAGAAGTGATAGAAACAGAAGAAATTAAAGATATGACAAAGCAAAAGGTATTTGGAAATTTATCACAAGAAGAGCAAAAACGATTATTTAGAGAAAGTATACAAGCAAAAGAATTGTTAGCTAAAAAGAATATTGACAAATTTTTAAAAATTATTCTAAAGGATAAAAACATAGAGCCATACGATGAACTATATTATAGAGTAGACAAAGCTTTTAATGATGCACAATTGGCTTATATGTTTAGCAAAATAAGAAAAGAAAGACCAGAAGATTATAGTGAAGAAAAAATACTTGGTATTATAGCTAAACAAATAGCAATTCAAATGAAAAAATTTGAAACATTTTTTCCAAGTCATCTTCAGCAGTTGACAGATGAAATAGTTGTTAATCATAATCAAGAAGGTGAAAGAACTTTTAATATTCTAAACAAAAAGGATAGAGAAAAACTTCTTCAGGCACTAAAAGAAGAGGCAGAAGTTTTAAAAGAAAGTAAGAAACATCCAGTTACAATAACAGAAAAACAGAGAATTACACCAGAGAAGATAGATCAACAAATGGAACGATTAGTACAATTTGCAATGGAAAGACAAGAGGAATTAAGACAACAAGGTGAAAAACCAAAAGGGCAGGAACGTTAAAAGAGTAAAAAAAGAAAAATCCAACTTAGAAAAAAGTTGGATCTTTTGTTTCTTAAAATTCACAATTTTTTGGTGTTCTAGGGAAAGGAATAACATCACGTATATTTTGCATACCAGTTAAGTACATAATAGCCCTTTCAAAACCTAGACCAAATCCAGCATGATTACAACTGCCATATTTTCTTAAATCTAAATACCAATCATAACTATCAAGTGGCATATCTAATTCTTTCATTCTATTTAATAATTTAGAGTAATCTTCTTCTCTTTGACTACCACCAATAATTTCTCCAATACCCGGAACAAGTAAGTCAGTAGCAGCAACAGTTTTTCCATCTGGGTTTTGTTTCATATAAAAAGCTTTAATGTCTTTAGGATAATCCGTTACAAATACTGGTTTTTGGAAGATATTTTCACATAAGTATCTTTCATGCTCAGTTTGTAAGTCAACCCCCCAAGAAACTTTATATTCAAATTCATCATTATGTTTTTCAAGTTCTTTGATAGCATCTGTATAGCTAATTCTAACAAAATCAGAAGTGATAACATGGTTTAATCTTTCTAGTAGACCAGTGTCGATAAATTTATTGAAGAAATCCATTTCCTCTGGACAATTATCGATGACATATTGGAAAATATATTTAATCATATCTTCTGCTAAGTCCATATCATCTGTTAAATCAGCGAAACAAATTTCTGGTTCCACCATCCAAAATTCAGCAGCGTGCTTTACGGTATTGGAATTTTCAGCACGGAAAGTTGGTCCAAAGGTGTACACATTGCAAAAACTTTGTGCAAAGGTTTCAGCATTTAATTGACCACTTACTGTTAAATGAGTAGACTTTCCAAAAAAGTCTTGCGTAAAATCAACTTCTCCTTCTTTCGTTTTAGGAATATCTTTTAGTTCAAAAGAATTGACATTAAACATTTCTCCAGCACCTTCTGCGTCACTTCCTGTAAGGATGGGGGTATGAACATATACAAAGCCTCTTTCCTGGAAAAATTTATGAATAGCATAAGCTAAAACACTTCTTACACGAAACACTGCGTTGAAAGTGTTAGCTCTTGGGCGCAAATGTGAAATAGTTCTTAGATATTCAAAAGAATGCTTTTTCTTTTGAAGTGGATAACTACTATCAGAAAGACTTTCAATTTCGATGCTAGTTGCTTGAATTTCAAAGGGTTGTTTTGCGTTTTGCGTAAGAATAAATTTACCTACAACTTTAATGGATGAACTTATGGTTAGTTTGCAGATTTCTGCAAAATTGTTTAAAGTATCGTTAAAAACAATTTGAACATTCTTAAAAAAAGTTCCATCATTTAATTCGATAAATCCAAAAGTTTTAGAATCTCTTACCGTTTTTACCCACCCTTCTATAGTAATTTCTTTTTCTACAAAGTTAACTGTGTTTTTATACAAATCTTTTACGGTTATGTTTTTCATTTTTAATCCTCCATTTTCAATATGCTCATATTATATGATATTATGCACTTTTTTTCAAGTCCCTTTCTGGGACAGTCCCAAAGTGGACATTTTCGAAAAGTTTATATTGTGAGAAGAGCTAATTTTATGATTTTTTGCAAAATTTATGTAAATAGTGTATAATATAAGTATGGGTATTGCCTAAATAAGCAGAAAGGAGTCCCTCAGTCATATGAGGGAAGAGCACTATGAGATTTAAACATTATGATGTTGAGGAAAGAGCCAAGCGGTTCAGAGAATCCATAAAGGAAGGATATATATCAAAGTCTGACCTTCCAATGGTTGTAGAACTTAGTGGTATCCCAGATTATGCAAAGGAAGAAGTAATAAGGTTGGCATTGAAAGACTAGTCACCTTAGCCGTCGAAGATATACTTTCGGCGGCACTTCTCGTTTTAATACTCTTCGTCCCTTTCTGGGACAGTCCCTAACGTGGACACATTGACATAAGAAAAGTAATGTGATAAAAAATAAGTATCAACCAAAAAAAGGGGTAAAAATGATAAAGGAAAATCAGGGAAAATTAGAATTACTAAGAGGAAATGCAAAAAGATTATATGTTATTGCCGATTTTGATAACACAATAACAGCTAAACAATGTAGAACTAGCATGGGAATTATTAATCATTCTGGTGTATTTGAAAAGGGTTTTGAAGAGGAACATAGACAAATATGTAATCAATATAAAATAAAAGCAATAGAGGCAACGGACAACGAAATTAAAAATGAAATGTGGAATAAGACTCTTTATGGATTTTTTGAGTTGTTTCAAAAATATCATTTAACGGAAGATAGGTTAGAAGAAATTCTCCAAAAATCGAATATTAAATTTAGAGAAGGTTTTTTAGATTTTATTGAATTTTTACACCAAAAAGAAATACCATTAATTATCATCTCGGCAGGGGTAGCCAACTTGATAGAAAAATTCTTGGAAAAAGAAGGCGTATTTTATGATAATATAACAATTGTATCGAATGATATTTTATTTGATGCACAAGGAAATATAAAAGAAATACCACAAAATGTAATTAATCCTGTTAATAAAAATCAAGTTTCTTTTGCAAAAGAAATAGAACAAAAGCTTAAAGAAAAAGAATATATTCTCTTATTTGGCGATAGGCCAGACGATATTCAAATGATAGAAGGAAGAGAGCCAAAGAAAACTTGCTCAATTGCTTTTGCTAATAAGCAAGGAGAAATAGAAGCATTAAAAAATAAATTTGATATTGTAACAGATGATAGTAAAATATTAGAAATGTTGAAAGAAATTTTAAATAGGGGAGAAGGAAAATGATAAAAATAGTGATTTTAAATGATACTAGAAATTCGAATAAAAATAAATTGGAGAATGACGATGGCTTTTCAGCTTATGTAGAAGTAGATAATAATAAAATTTTATTTGATGCAGGACCAAGCGAAAAGTTTATTAAAAATGCGGAAAAGTTGGGCGTTGACTTGGATTTAGTGGATACTATGGTACTAAGTCATGGCCATTTTGACCATGGCGATGGTCTTAAATATTGGGATAAAAAAGTGGGTTTGGTAGCCCATCCTAATTGTATCCTTAAAAGATGGTGGAAAGATGACCATTCACATTATTCAGGAATTCAATTAACAAAAGAAGAATTGGAAAGTCGCTATAAGACACATTTTACAAAAGAACCTTATGCGATTAATCAAAATACCTATTTTTTAGGAGAAATCAAAAGAATTTATCCAGTAATTCTTAAAAAATGGGTGCTTGAAGATGGACAAAATGATGAGGTATTAGATGATTCGGGAATGGTTATTAATACAGAAAAAGGAATTATTGTAATAGCTGGTTGTAGCCATAGTGGAATATGTAATATCATAGAACAAGCTAAAAGAATTACGGAGAACAAAAAGGTATTAGCAGTAATAGGCGGATTTCATTTGCGAGAAATCGATGATAATACCAATAAAGTTATAGAATATATTAAAAATAATGTGGAAGAAGTGGTATTAGCACATTGTACATCTGACCAAGTATGTCATAAATTTAGGCAAGATTTGGAGGGAAAAGTAAAAGTTTCAATAACAGAGGTAGGAAAAGAATATAGTTTCTAATTACCTAAGAAAATAAAAAAGTTCTAAATTTCGATTTTTGTCCCTTTTTGGGACTGTCCCAGAAAGGGACAATATTGGAATTTAGAACTTTTTCAAATTCACCTTTTACGTAAAGAAAACATAATATATAGCAAATAAAAGTGAAAGGTGTGAGAAGAAAATGTCAGAATACATAATCAGAGGAGGAAAAAAATTAGAAGGAGAAGTCACCATATCAGGCTCCAAAAATGCCTCCCTTCCAATCATAGCAGCTAGCATATTAAATCAAGGAAAAACAACACTATACAATGTACCGAACATACATGACACGCAAATGATGTATGAAATTCTAAAAAAATTAGGAGCAGAAGTAACCAAAAAGAAAAACAAAGTCATGATTGACACAAGCAAAATTACCAAATATCAAATACCAGAAGATCTAATGAGACAGATGCGTTCCTCTGTCATATTTGTAGGAGCATTAGTTGGAAGATATGGAGAAGTAACCTTTTCTTATCCAGGAGGATGTGACATAGGAACCAGACCCATAGACCTACATTTAAAAGCATTTGAAAAAATAGGTATAAATATTGACAAAAACTATGGAAATATTACCTGTACTTGTGATAAAATAGTAGGAGAAAAAATCGACTTAGACTTTCCGAGTGTCGGAGCAACCGAAAATGCAATCTTAGCAAGTTGCTTAGCAGAGCGGAAAAACAACCATAACTAACAGTGCAAGAGAACCAGAAATAGTCGATTTGCAAAACTTTTTAAACAAAATGGGAGCTAAAATAAAAGGAGCAGGAACAGACATAATCGAAATACAAGGTGTCAAAAATTTAAAAGACGTTAGTTATAACATTATGCCAGACCGAATAGAAACAGGAACTTTTTTATGTATGGCAGCCATGACAGGAGGAGAAATTTTAGTAAAAGAAGCCAAACCAGACCACATTACGCCAGTGCTGAATAAATTAGAAGAAACTGGATGCAAATTAAAAGTAGAGAATAATGAAATCCAGTTACAAGCTCCAAAAAGACTAAAAGCAGTGGACATTAAAACAATGCCATATCCAGGATTTCCAACCGATATGCAATCCATATTTTCAACAACATTAACCTTAGCCAAAGGAACATCAATGATTGTAGAAAATCTATTTGAAAATCGATACAAATACACACAAGAATTAATCCGAATGGGAGCCAAAATAAGCATAGAAGGAAAAACAGCAGTCATAAAAGGTGTTAGAAAATTATATGGAGCAAATGTAAAAGCAACTGACCTACGTGGTGGAGCGGCCTTAGTAATGGCAGGAATGGCAGCAAAAGGAGACACAAGAGTTGAAAACATTGAATATATATTAAGAGGATATGAAGGATTTGACCGAAAATTAAAGGGCTTAGGAGTAGATATAAGAGTACTATAAAATTTGTCCCCACTGGTTCCGCGTTTAAGTGGGGACATTCATTTAAATTAGTGTCTAATTGCCTCAAAGAAACTTAGGAAAAGCAAAGGAGGAAAGAAAAATGGTAAGAGACCCATACGAAGATTATGGACAAGCCTATGATAGAGAATTTGAAGAACGCTTAAAAAGAAAAAAAGCAAAAGAGAGAGAAAAAAGAATCAAAGAAATGAAAGCAAGAAGAAAAGAAGATTTTGATATTGATACAGAAGAAGTTATTAAAATGACCAATAAAAATAAAATACAACAAGAAGAAGTAAAAAAAAGAAAACTAAGTCAAGAAGAAAAAAGAAGAAAGAAAAGAAACAAAAAAATATTTCTTGTTTTGGAAATTGTGCTAATAATAGGAATGATAGCAGGTGGAGTTGCTTTTGCCATGATTTCGCCAATTTTTAACATTAAAAACATAGAAGTATTGAATAATGAAAGAGTTAGCAGTGAAACCATTATCAGTTTATCAGAACTAAAACCAGAGCAAAACATATTCCGTTTTCGCAAAAATAGTGTGAGCCATAAAATAAAAGAAAATGCCTACATTAAAGAAGTAAAAATACAAAGAAAATTGCCAGGAACCATACAAATTGAAATCGAAGAAAGACAACACGATTATAGCGTGGATTTTCTAGGAAAATATGCGTATATCAGTAAACAAGGTTATATTTTAGAAATTGCAGAAGAAGCAAAGCAAAAAATAATCATGCAAGGAATAGAAACACCAGAAGACCAAGTTGTAGCAGGAGGACGCTTAAACAAAGAAGATTTGGAAAAATTAGAAGACGTTATCAAAATTATGAATGCTACCAAAGAATATGAATTAGACACTAAGGTCACAAGTATTGACATTACCAACAAAAATGAATATAGTATATATTTAGAAACAGAGAAGAAAAAAGTATATTTAGGAGACGCTACTAATTTAAGCAATAAAATGTTATATGTCAATGCTATCTTAGAAGAAGAAAAAGAAAAAGCAGGAGAAATCTTTGCCAATGGAGACTTTAACAACAAATTTAGAGTGTATTTTAGAGAAAGCCTAAATGTATAAAAGGAAGGAGAAGCGATAATGAAGAACCAAACCGTAACTAGCATTGTATTAGGAGCCATGTGTTTTGCTTTAACATTAGGTATCTGCATACAAATCAAAACAGTAACCGGTTCCAATTCCATTGTAGGAGAAAACAATCGAGGAAATGATGAACTAAGAGCAGAAGTGCTACGTTATAAAGAAAAGTATGATAATAAATATAGAGAATTAGAAAGAGCAGAAAAAGAACTAGAAAACGAAAGACAGAACTCAACACAAAACAATAAAGACTTAGAACAAAAAGAAGATGCCATTAAACAAGGAAACAAAATGATAGGAATGACAGAAGTCACAGGACCAGGGGTAATTGTAACCTTAAGCGACGGAAAAAAAGACACAAATAATGTTTTAAATGCGAGTAACTTAATTGTACATGATGGAGACGTTTTAAGTGTCATTAATGAACTAAAAAATGCGGGAGCAGAGGCTATTTCTATCAATAATCAAAGAATTGTACCAACCACGAGTATTTCTTGTGGAGGAAATATTATTGATATCAATGGAGAAAAGGTAGGAGCGCCTTTTGAAATCAAAGCTATTGGTTTACCAGAGCAACTAGCAGCCTTAACAAGACCCTATGGTTATTTAGAAATCTTAAAAGAAGCAAATGTAGGGGTAGAACTAAAAAAATCAAACAATATAACCATTCCAAAATATACAGGTGTTATTAGTTATAAATATGCCCAAAATGTAAAATAAGAAAAAGAGGAGAGTATAACGTGAAAAACAATATTAAAAGAGGGAAGGTCACTATGGCAGTGGCAATTAGTATCGCTTGTTTTGCCTTAGTTTTGGTTATGTTTATGCAATTCAAAATTGTCAACCAAACAGATATTACCGCCATAGAAAATATGAGAGAAACCGAACTTCGAACGGAGCTTGCTAACTGGAAAGCAAAATACGAAGAAACCGAAACCAAATATCAAGAAACTACGGCAAAAATTGAAGAATATAAACAAACCAAACAATCAAATGAAGAAACTGAAAAATTAGTGGATACGGAATTAGAACAAGTAAACTTGACCTTGGGAAAAACAGACGTAGAAGGAGAAGGCATCGAAGTTTTTTTAAGAGAAAGTAAAAGTGAGGACCTAGGAGAAATCATAGCAGACAATTTATTACTAATTGTCAACAGCTTAAAACAAGCAGGAGCAGAAGCTATCTCTATTAATGATGAAAGAATTATCAATATGTCAGACATTGTTACCATTGAAGGTAGTTCGAATCGTTTTATTAAAGTAAATGGACAAAGAATTTTAGCTCCTTACGTGATTAAAGCCATAGGAAACCAAACCTATTTAGAGAGTGCTTTGTTGGGAAATGGAGGACAAGTGGATGAAATGAAAAAATTGGGTTATGACGTTTCTATCAATAAAGTAAATCGATTAAAGATTATGAAATACAAGGATGAAATCAAAACCAAATATATGAATTAAAAATTTCCCCAATCAAACCCGGAACTAGTGGGGAAAAAGGAGGAAGAAAAAATGATGATAATTGCCATTTTAATTGGATGTATTTTAGGAGCTATATTAGGGATGAATGCACCTATGATATCATATACTTATTCAAGCTATTTAGCCATTGCTGTAATAGCAGCATTGGATTCAGTGTTTGGAGGAATTACTTCTGTGATAAAAAAGAATTTTGACTTAAAAATATTTATTACAGGATTTTTTGGAAATGCTATTTTATCTATTTTATTAACGATTTTAGGGCAAAAATTAAATGTAGATATCTACTTAGCTGCTATTGTTGTATTTGTGGGAAGAATGTTTACCAACTTAGCAATTATTAGAAGATACTACGTGGACAAATGGTCAGAAAAGCTAAAACAGCAGAAAGAGAAAACAAATTAGAATTTATTACAAAAACATTACAAAAATATTACAAAAATATAACAATTTCTATTGACAATTGTCTAAAAATGTAATATATATACAAGTAGAAAAATTATTACTTGAAAATGGAGGAATTAACTTGGCAATAGGAGATATCATTGTAGGTATAGACATAGG
>CANPHV010000045.1 GCA_947573965.1 uncultured Clostridium sp. | reverse complement strand
AGAAAAATGGTTTGTTTTCTTCACAAAATTTTACGGCTTTTGTTTCAAATAAGTATGACATGATATCTGACATATTGGTTCCTCCTTAATTTTTATTCTAGGATTATTTTAAATAAAAAAAGTGGATTTGTCAATTCTAAGAAAAAAATTCTGTTTTTGACGCGAAACTTAGTGTGATTTGACGATAAAGTATAATTGACATAACAGAAAAAAATTATATAATATTTACATAAATTAGTTGAATGCTCTCTCTTATTTCTAAAGCAACTAATTTAAATAAATAGACAAGGAGAATAGGTATGAGAGAACGGACAGCAACAGTAATGTTTATACAGCAGCAATTAAAGCAATTGCACGAAAAGGAACATGTATCTGACCTTATGAAGCATGGTCAGATAGATAAACTTGAAGCAATCGAGTTACAACTCGACTATTCAGGTTTGGACAGCTATTTCGACGAAGATGACAAATTTTTGGAATTAGAGATTACGGAAATTCCAGAAGGGTGCCATTATGAATTGGCATTTTATTTTAGAAATTATTATAGGCAATCTGATTTTCAATTTTTTGCCGATGAAGACGAAGTGATCGAATTGCTTGAAGAAAAGCAAGACGATTTGGCGAAAAATGTGGCAAGTATTATTGCTTCAAAAGGACTATGTTGTTCGTCACTTAAGGAACTTTTGTTTGGGATACGGAATGAGGAAGAAACAGAAGACGACGAAGAAGATGATTACGACGATGACTATGAGGAAGAATTCTGGTTTTAAAGCCAGACAGGAAAAGAGAGGGCAGAAACCAACAGTGTTATTTACTGTTGGCTTTCTTTTTATATCGCAAGACCAATAAAAATAAAACAAAAAATCACAAATTCCAGTATCTTTTTTGTCAAAAGATATTGATAAAAGTCAAAAAAAATGATAAGATGAGTAAAATGAAAAATTAGGAGGAAAAACCATGAAACTATTACTAAAAAATGGAACACTAATAGATTACAAAACAAACACATTTGAAAAGAAAGATATCTTAATCGAAGATGAAACAATCAAAAAAATAGGAGACAAAATCGAAGAAACAGTAGACAAAATAATTGACTGTACTAATTTTAATATCATACCTGGAATGATTGACATTCATTGCCACCTAAGAGAACCTGGCTTTGAACACAAAGAAACAATCGAAACAGGTAGCAAAAGCGCCGTTTGTGGTGGTTTTACTACAATTTGTCCAATGCCAAATACAAAACCAACACCAGATAGCGCTATTGTTTTGCAAAAAATCATAGAAGAAGCCAAACGAGTAAACCTATGCAATGTATTGCCATATGCCTCTGTATCCAAAGGAGAAAAAGGAGAAGAATTAGTTAACTTCAAAGAATTAAAAGAAGCAGGAGCCATTGCCTTTTCCGACGATGGAATGCCGGTTGTAAACAGCAAAATGATGAGAGAAGCCATCTTAGAAGCAGATAAATTAGGAACCTTTGTTGCATCACACTGTGAAGAAAAATCAGTTGCGGCTGGAGCCATCAATGCAGGAAAAATAGCAGAACAATTAGGGGTAGAAGGTGTCCTTCCAGAAGCAGAAGAAATCATGGCAGCAAGAGAAATCGTCTTATCAGAAACCAATCATGTTAGAGCACATATTTGTCATATTAGCACCAAAACCACCAAAGACATGGTAAGAGATGCTAAAAAGAGAGGTGTTAAAATCACATGCGAAACGTGTCCACACTATTTTACCTTCACAGTAGACGAAGTTTTAAAATCAGGGGTAAATGCAAAAATGAACCCACCACTAAGAGAAGAAAAAGATAGACAAGCCATCATAGAAGGCTTAAAAGAAGGGACAATTGATGCCATCATTACAGACCATGCGCCACATGCAGAAGATGAGAAAAACAAAGGACTTGCTACCGCTCCAAACGGTATCATTGGATTTGAAACAGCATTGTCAGCAGAAATCATGAATTTAATTGATACAGGAGATTTGACCTATTTAGATTTAGTAAGATTAACTTCTTATAATCCAGCTAGGTTGTTAAACATTGATAGAGGAACCATTGAAGAAGGAAAAGTAGCAGATATTACTATTTTTGACCCTAACGAAACCTATACTTATACCAAAGAGATGATTGTGTCAAAAGCTAAAAATAGTCCATTTATAGATAGACAATTAAAAGGAAGAGTGCAATATACTATCGTTAATGGAAGGGTGGTTTATCAAAAATGAGAATATTAGCCATTGGAGATATCGTGGGAGAAAGAGCAGTCGAAGAATTAGCGAAGCAATTACCAGAAATCATAAAGAAAAATAGAATAGACTTTACCATAGCAAATGCAGAAAATGCAGCCAATGGAATTGGACTAACCAGAGAATTATTTAACAAAATTATCGAGGCAGGTGCCGAAGTTGTAACAATGGGAAATCATACCTGGGGAAAGCAAGAAATTTATGATTTTATCGATGACAATAAAATCATAAGACCAGCCAATATCACAAAAGGAATGCCGGGGAAAGGCTACACTATTATCCAAAAAGGAAATAACAAAATAGTAGTCATTAATTTAATCGGTAGAAGAATGATGGAAGGTGTGTACGATTCGAACAATCCATTTACAGCAGTTGAGGAAATTTTAAAAGAAATAGAAGAAGATATCAAAATAATAATCGTAGATTTTCATGCACAATCAACTAGCGAAAAATTCAATATGGCCTATTTTTTAGATGGAAAAGTAAGTGCTGTCTATGGAACCCATACTCATGTACAAACGGCAGACGAAGTGATTATGCCAAAAGGGACAGCCTTTATTACAGACATTGGGATGGCAGGAGCTTGTCTTTCTAGTTTGGGCTGTGAGGTAGAAGATACCTTAAAATGTTATCTTGAAGATAAGCCCCTAAATGATGATACCATGTCAACTAATCCAATTATGATAAATGGTTGCCTCTTTGACATAGATGAAACTACAGGAAAGGCACAAGAAATCAAGAGAATTCATATAAGCTAAAAAGGGAAAGGAAAAAATAACTATGAAAAATCTATTAATATGGTATCCAAAATGTTCCACATGTCAAAAAGCCAAAAAATATTTGGAAGCCAATAACATAGCCATTGAAGAGAGACACATAGTAGAAGAAACACCCACCAAAGAAGAACTCGAAAAATGGATAAAACAAAGTGGATTAGAAACCAAAAAATTTTTTAACACAAGTGGACTAAAATACAAAGAATTAAACTTAAAAGAAAAACTACCAACCATGACAGAAAAAGAAAAAATAGAATTATTAGCATCAAATGGAATGTTAATTAAAAGACCACTCTTTATTAGTAAAGAAAAAGTCTTAGTAGGATTTAAAGAAAAAGAATGGAGAGAAATCAAATGAATGCAATCGATAAATTAATCAATAAAATCAAAGAAACCAATAATCCAACCGTAATAGGATTAGACCCAAGATACGAAATGTTACCAAAATGTGTAACCAGTAAATACGACCAAACATTAGAAGGCGTTGCAAAAGCAATCATAGAATACAACAAAGCCCTAATTGACAGCACCTGTGATATCATACCAGCTATCAAACCACAAATAGCCTTTTATGAAATGTTTGGTATTCCAGGAATGGAAGCCTTTAGAGAAACTTGCCAATATGCTAAAGAAAAAGGAATGATAGTCATTGCCGATATCAAAAGAGGAGATATTGGTTCCACAGCAGCAGGATATTCCAACGCCTTTTTAGGGAAAACGCCAATAGGAGACAAACAAGAAGCTATCTATGACGTAGACTTTATAACTGTCAATCCTTATATGGGAACAGACTGCGTAAAACCATTTATTGAAGATTGCAAAAAATATAACAAAGGAATTTTCATCTTAGTAAAAACTTCAAATCCATCATCAGGAGAATTACAAGACCAAAAACTAGAAAATGGAGAAGAAGTATATAGCCAAGTAGCAAACCTAGTCGAAAAATGGGGAGAAGAATTACAAGGAGAAAATGGATATAGCAGTGTTGCAGCCGTAGTAGGAGCAACCTATCCAGAACAATTAGAACAAATCAGAAAAATAGCACCACATACCTATTTCCTAATACCAGGCTATGGTGCGCAAGGCGGAAAAGCAAATGACATAGCCTTAGGATTTGATGTAAAAGGCTTAGGCGGTATTGTTAACGCATCAAGAAGTTTAATGTGTGCTTACAAATCAGACAAATGGAAAGACCAATTCACAGAAGAAAACTATGCCCAAGCTACAAGAGCAGAAGCCATAAGAATGAAAGAAGAATTAAATCAAGCAATCAAAAAATAACAAATGGGACTTTCTGGGACAGTCCCTAAAGAGGACATTAAAGAGGGGGAAGAAAATGAAAGCAGGAAAAGATTTTATTGGTGTAGGCTGTGGAGCATTTATCGTAAATGAGAACAATGAAGTATTGCTACAACTAAGAAATAAAGAACCAGAAAAGGAACATTGGTGTATTCCAGGTGGAAGAGTAGAAATGTTTGAGACTTTTGAAGAAGCTGTTAAAAGAGAAACCAAAGAAGAAACAGGTGTCGATATCGAAGTGATTAAGCTATTAGGAATATGTGACCACATTATTGAAAGTGAAAATTCACACTGGGTATCACCTAGTTATTTGTGTAAAATCACACAAGGTAAGCCACAAATAATGGAGCCAACGAAGCATCTTGATATGAGATGGTTTTCGATTAATAATTTACCAGAAAACATAACCATAACAACAAGAGAAGCTGTAAGTAATTATTTAAAAAGGGACATTTAGGGACTGTCCCTAAAGTGGACAAATGGGACTTTCTGGGACAGTCCCTAAAGAGGACATTATAAAAAGGAGGAAAAATATATGTCAGAGCAAGTGTTTGCAGAGTTAGTAAAAAAGGAACAATTGAAACCAGATATTTATAAATTTAGTGTGAAGGCACCTAATATTGTAAAAGAAGCCAAACCAGGTAATTTCATAGAAATAAGAATTACAGAGCAAACAGAACCTTTTTTAAGAAGACCAATTAGTATTTATAATTTAGATAAAGAAAATGGGATTTTAGAGTTTATTTTTCAAGTGAAAGGAAAAGGAACAGATATTTTAGCAAAAAGAGAAGTTGGAAAACCAATTGATATCATTGGACCAATTGGTTATGGAACATTTAAGTATGATGCTTATGAAAAACTAGCAATTATTGGTGGGGGAATTGGAGTGTTCCCATTGTATGAATTAGCTAAATGTGCAAAAGCAGAAAATAAAAATGTTACAACTTATTTAGGATTTAGAAACAAGGATTTTGTTGTATTAGAAAAAGAATTTAACGAAGTATCTGACAGGCTTGTTTTAACAACAGATGATGGGAGCTATGCAAAACAGGGCTTTGCGATTAATGATTTAGCAGAAGATATAGAAATGGGAAAGGTAGATGCTATCTATGCTTGTGGACCTCTTCCTATGTTAAAGGCTGTTCAGAAATTAGCCATTGAAAAAGACATACCATGTCAAATTTCCTTAGAGGAGAAAATGGCTTGTGGTTTAGGGGTATGCTTAGGATGCGCCGTAAAAACAGCCAAAAGTCCAGCAGAAGCTCCAGAATATTGGCATGTTTGCAAGGCAGGACCTGTATTTAATGCCAAAGACGTAGAAATTTAAGTTTAAGTTAGAAATATTTAGTTTTAAGAATAAAAAGAAAGGAAGAACAAATATGAAAACAGAAGTCAATTTAGCAGGAATAAAAATGAAAAATCCAGTAACAGTTGCATCTGGTACGTTTGGTTATGGAAGAGAATTTAGTAATTTTTTTGACCTAAGCAAATTGGGAGGAATTATTACCAAAGGTACTTCTTTGAAGCCAAGAAGTGGAAACAAGCCATCAAGAGTTTATGAAACGCCGAGTGGAATGCTAAACAGCATTGGTTTACAAAATCCAGGCGTAGAGTATTTTGCACAAAATGATTTACCATTTTTAAGAAAATTTGATACAGCTATTATTGTAAATGCATGTGGTAGCAGTATAGACGAATATGTGGATTTATGTAGGGTGTTAAATACTTTGGATATTGATGGTGTTGAACTAAACCTATCTTGCCCAAATGTAAAGGCAGGTTGTATGGCATTTGGAAATACCTATGAAGGAGTAAAGCAAGTCACTTCCGAAGTAAGAAAAGTGCTAGACAAGCCACTTATTGTAAAATTGACACCAAATGTTACAGACATTGCATCCATTGCGAAAGCAGTAGAAGATGCAGGAGCAGATGGTGTGTCTTTAATTAATACTTTGTTAGGAATGAAAATTGATATTGATAAAAGAAAACCAGTTCTTGCCAATAATACTGGTGGACTTTCAGGTCCAGCTATTAGACCAGTAGCCGTTCGTATGGTTTATCAAGTAGCACAAGCAGTCAATATTCCTGTTTTAGGAATGGGTGGAATTGTAAATGGCGAGGATGCCATCGAATTTATGTTAGCAGGGGCCAATGCTATTTCCATAGGGGCTGGAAATTTTATTAGTCCTTATACCAGTGTAGACACCGTTACAGGAATTGAAAATTATATGAAGAAGCATAATATTGAAGATATTAATGATATTGTAGGTACTGTTCAAATGAACTAATTTAAAAAGAATTATCATTTGAAATTAAAACTTAAAAGAAAAAGGATGAAACAGAAATGAAAAGAACACAAACCAGAAAAATTATGGTAGGAAACGTAGCCATTGGAGGACAAGATAAAGTAGTTATCCAGTCCATGTGTAACACCAAAACAAAAAATATCGAAGCAACCGTTAAACAAATTTTAGCCTTAGAAAAAATTGGTTGTGAAATTATACGTGTTGCTTGTTTAGACAAAGAAGATGCCAAAGCAATTCGAGAAATAAAAAAACAAATCCATATCCCCATTGTTGCCGATATTCATTTTGACTATTTAATAGCCTTAGAAGCAATCGAAGCAGGTGTTGACAAAATACGTATCAATCCAGGAAATATAGGTTCAGAAGAAAGAGTTAAAGCCGTTGTAGAAGCTTGTAAAAAGCATAAAATTCCAATTCGAATTGGCGTCAATGCAGGTTCTTTAGAAAAAGAATTATTAGCAAGAGATGGGAAACCAACAGCCAAAGCAATGGTCGAAAGTGCGAAAAAGCATATAGAAATACTAGAAAAACTAGATTTCTATGACTATGCTATTTCCTTAAAAGCTTCTAACTTAGACTTATGCATCGAAAGTTATCGAGAAGCAGCAAAAGAGTTTAACTGTCCACTTCATTTAGGAATTACAGAAGCAGGAACAGAATTTAGTGGAACCATAAAATCCAGTATAGGGCTTGGGATTTTATTAAGAGAAGGAATTGGAGACACCATAAGAGTATCTCTTTCCGATGACCCAATCAAAGAAATAAAAGTAGTAAAAGAAATCTTAAAAGACTGTAATTTATATCATAAATTACCTACCTTAATAGCTTGTCCTACCTGTGGAAGAACACAAATAGACTTAATTCCAATAGCTAAAGAAATCGAAGCTTTTTTGCAAACCATAGAAGCCAATATAACAGTAGCTGTTATGGGGTGTGCAGTAAACGGACCAGGAGAAGCCAAAGAAGCAGACATAGGAATAGCAGGAGGGGTAGGAGAAGGGCTTCTATTTAAAAAAGGAGAAATCATCCGAAAAATAAAGCAACAAGATATGGTCGAAGAATTAAAAAAAGAAATTATTAAATTAATATAGATGGTCATTCTGGTCTGAGACATTCCCTTTTTGGGACAGGCACCAAGTGGACATTAACATAAAAATGTCCACTTGGTGCCTGTCCCAAAAAGGGCCAAAAAGGGAGCACGAAAAGGGATGAAAAAGGAGAATTAGAAATTATGGAGATTATTGTTGGTAAAACAGCAGGTTTTTGCTATGGCGTAGAAAGAGCAGTAATGGGTGCAGAAAAGGAAATGGATAGGGCAAAGGAGCCAGTTTATTGTTTGGGTGAAATTGCTCATAATAAAAAGGTAATTGAAAAATTAGAAGAACAAGGAATAAAGTTTATAGAAACCATAGAAGAAGCAAATGGGAAGGTTTTAATTCGTGCTCATGGAATTCCAAAAGAAATATATAAAGTAGCAGAGGAAATGAATTTAACGATAAAGGACTACACTTGCCCTAATGTTTTGAAAGTACAAAAAATAGCAGCGGAATTTAGTGGAAAAGATTATTTTATTTTTTTGTTAGGTGTGAAAAATCATCCGGAAAATATTGCAACACTAAGCCATTGTGGAAATTATTATTATAATTTTGAAAAAGAAGAAGAACTAGAGAAAGCAATGCAAGTCTTTAAGAATAGTGATAAAAAGAAATTACTTTTACTTTCACAGACGACTTATAGTGTAGAGAAATTTCAGGAAATTGAAAAAAGAATAGTGGAAAAATTACAATTAGAAACGGATATAGAGTTTGTGAGCAAAAATACAATTTGTAAAACAACTGAACTAAGACAAAAAGAAACAGAAGAACTTTCTAAGAAAGTTGATACTATGATTATTATTGGAGGAAAGAATAGTTCTAATACGAAGAAATTATATGAAGTGGCAAAGAAAAATTGTGAGGATACAATTTTAATAGAGAGTGTAGAGGAACTTTGCTTAGAGGATTTTGAAAAAGATTTCTACAAAGATAAAATAGGCATTATGGCTGGTGCTTCTACACCAAAGAAAAGTATTGATGAAGTAATAACATTTTTAAAAGAAGGTCGTAAATAACCTTCTTTTCATTTTATTATTCATTATTTTCTGTATTTTCAGTTACAGTAGCTTGTGCAGTTTGTGTTTCTCCACCTGGTCCAACATATTCTGATTTACCAAATGCTAAAATCATATAAAAGATAGGCGCTAAGAAGTATAATCCAACAGCCCAACCACCATCTTTTCCGAAAGATTTAGCTAGTTTGTAACATAAGTAAGCTGTTAAAGCAATTGGTGCAATCCATCCAATGATTGGGATGATAGCAGCAAAATATACGAAAATTAACCATGGTGAAAGTCCAGAAATCTTGAATAAAATAACAAGATTGTAAATTGGAATAATTGATTTCCAACCTTTTTCTCCAGCTTTACCAAATAATTTCCACATTGCTACAATTTGAATAATATAAACTGCTAAAATAATTACTAAATAAACCATTAAAGCACCAATTAAAGTTGTAGCAGCTGCTGCAGAAACATCATAGTTACTTGGATAGTTACTGTAATAACTAGAATATCCCATAATAAAATCCTCCTTTTATTTTTTATGCAACTCTATTGTTACATTTTTTTTCAAAAAAGTCAATAAAAAAACAAAAATTGACAAAAAGTATTAAATTTTGGAAAAGCATTGTATAAAAAAACAGGGTCTGTTATAATTTAGGTAATGTTATTAATACATATTATGAGAGGGAGGAAAAATTATGCACGAAAACGAAAACACAAATCCAAAATGTTGTTGTGGAGAAAAGAAGAAAGACGACTTTATGGAGCAACTTTTTTTGGAATACAAACCAATCAAAGATAATTTAATTCAAATGTTAAACGAAATTCAGGAGCATTATGGTTACGTGCCAATGGACATCCAAAAAGAATTATCAGAATTTCTAGCCATACCAATGGCAGAAATTTATGGTGTTGTCACATTTTACTCAAGATTTTCATTAAAACCAAAAGGAAAATATAATATATCAGTATGTCTAGGAACAGCTTGTTTTGTCAAAGGTTCGCAAAAAATAATGGACCGCTTATTAGAAAGATTACAAATCAAGTCAGGCGAAACGACCAAAGATGGTTTATTTTCAATAGAAGAAACGAGATGTGTAGGAGCTTGTGGTTTAGCACCAGTCTTTACCGTAAATGGCGAAGTGTATGGAAAAGCGACCGTTCAAAAATTAGACCAAGTATTAGATGAATTAATGAAAAATTCCTAAGAATATGAAAAAAATAAAGTGTGCCAAAAGCAAAGTCCCCAATGGCACAAAGGAGGAATGCTAAATGAAAACAATGGAAGAATTGCAAAGAATAAGAGAAGAAAAAAGAAAAGAACTTGATTTAAGGGTAAATACGAAAGCAGATACAAGAGAAAAGCATATTTTGGTATGCCAAGGAACTGGTTGTACTTCTTCAAAATCACCAGAGATATTAGAAACTTTTAAAAGAATTCTTAATGAAAAAGAAATAAATCATGTAAGAGTAATTAAAACCGGTTGTTTTGGACTATGTGCCAAAGGTCCTATTGTAATTATTAGACCAGAGGATACCTTTTATGCGATGGTAAAACCAGAGGATTGTGAGGAAATTATTCAAACACATATTGTAGAAGGAAATAAGGTTGAGAGGCTACTTGCCAAAGATATTGATGGTACAAAAGTAGATTGTTTAGATGACTTGAATTTTTATAAGAAGCAAAAAAGAATTGCTCTTAAAAATTGTGGACTAATTAACCCAGAAGAGATTGATGAATATTTAGCATTTGACGGATACCATGCTTTAGAAAAAGTTTTGACAGAGATGTCTCCTGAAGAAGTAATTGAGGAAATTAAAAATTCAGGAATTCGTGGTAGAGGGGGAGCTGGTTTTCCAACCGGTAAGAAGTGGGAACTAACCAGAGCTTCTGAGGGAAAACAAAAATATGTTGTATGCAATGCTGATGAAGGAGACCCAGGAGCTTTTATGGATAGAAGTATTCTAGAAGGAGACCCTCATTCTGTACTAGAGGCTATGGCGATTGCTGCGTATTGCATTGGTGCGAATAAAGGATATATCTATGTAAGAGCAGAATATCCAATTGCTGTAAAACGTCTGCAGATTGCAATTAGGCAAGCAAGAGATTATGGGGTATTAGGAAAACATATCTTTAATACCGATTTTGACTTTGATATTGATATCCGATTAGGAGCAGGAGCCTTTGTATGTGGAGAAGAAACAGCACTGTTAGAGTCTATTGAAGGAAAACGAGGGCAACCAAGAGTAAAGCCACCTTATCCAGCGCAAGAAGGTTTGTGGGGAAAGCCAACCTTGATTAATAACGTGGAAACTTATGCCAATATTGCACAAATTATTTTAAAAGGTAGTAAGTGGTATGCTTCGATTGGGACTGAAAATTCAAAAGGAACCAAAGTTTTTGCTTTAGGTGGAAATGTTAATAATATAGGATTAGTAGAGGTGCCAATGGGAACCACTTTACGTGAAATTGTTTATGACATAGGAGGAGGAATTCCTAATGGTAGAGATTTTAAAGCAGCACAAACAGGAGGACCTTCTGGTGGCTGCATTCCAAAGGAGCATTTAGACACCCCTATTGATTATGAATCTTTAAAAGAGATTGGTTCTATGATGGGGTCTGGTGGATTAATTGTAATGGATGATACAAAATGTATGGTATCACTTGCTAAATTCTACTTAGAATTCACCGTAAGTGAAAGCTGTGGAAAATGTACGCCTTGCCGTATCGGAACCAAAAGGATGCATGAAATTTTAGAAAAATTGTGCAATGGAGAAGGGACAGAACTAGATATATATAAACTAGAAAAATTGGCTACTAATATTCCGAAAGCAAGTATTTGTGGATTAGGGCAAAGTGCACCAAATCCTGTTATTAGTACTTTAAAATATTTTAGAGATGAATTTAAAGAGCATGCTATTGATAAAACTTGTAGGGCTTTAGAGTGTAAGGCTATGTCTAAAATTGTAATTCAGGAAGAAAAATGTAAGGGCTGTGGCTTATGCCAAAAATCTTGTCCTGTGTCGGCGATAGAAGGAGAGGCAAGAGAGAAAAGGGTGATTAATCAAGAGAAATGTATTAAGTGTGGTACTTGTTTGACAAGTTGTCCTTTTAAAGCCATTGGAAATTAAGACTAACTATATGAAGTCAATACAAAAATGAAAAAAAGTTAAAATTTTTTAG
>CANPHV010000044.1 GCA_947573965.1 uncultured Clostridium sp. | reverse complement strand
CAAAAAAAATAATGTAGACATTTTTTATTTTGCCTACATTAATTTTACACTAACACGACATAATTCAAACCATACAGTTAGTGCAAAAGAAATATGCAATGAAAAGTATTAAAGAAAAAAAGAATAAAATTTGCTCTTTACAAATTTTAAATTTTTGATATAATAAAAGCAAATAAATAAAAGGGGGAAAATACAAAATGAAAAAAGGAAAAATTATTGGAATTATTGTAGGAGCAATTGTTTTAGTATTGCTTATAGCAGGAGGAATTGGATATTTTTTCATAAATGACGTTGCACAAAAAGCAAAAATTGTAGAAGAATTTAAGCAAATACAAGAAATAACTAATTCAAAAGACTTCACAATAGAACAACTAAATGAAAAAACAGGAAACATTGTATCAACGGGGAAATATGCAGCAGTAGAAAAAGCAGCTAAAAACTATGCTTCTGACGTATTTGGAACAGCCTTTGGAATTAAAGCTTTTTTACAAGATGAAAAAATGGCACAACTATTAACAGCTAGTAATTATGAAGAAGATGGACCAGAATTCGTAGAAACGAAAAAATACATTAGCGAAACCAAACAACAATTAGAAGATGGAAAAGCAAGAATGTTAGGATTTCTAGAAGAAGGTAAAATTAATTCATACATAGAAGCAGAAACGAAAGATGCATATGCCATTGACTTATACAAACAATTATTAGCAGAAGACCTTGAAATGTCAGATGCAGAAAAAAAAGAATTAGAAACTTCTATTGATAAAGTAATTTCTATGTTAAACATAGAAGAAGAAGTTATCAATTTCTTAATCGAAAACAAAGGGAAATGGAAAGTACAAGGAGAACAAGTACTATTTGACTCTAATTCATTAGTAATAAAATATAATTCTTTTTTAACAAAACTAAGAATAGGATAAAATAATTTAAGCCATAATAAATAAGAAAAAAGTTTGAGAAATAGTGAAATTGTTATTTTTCAAACTTTTAATAATAGAGAGGATTAGAAGAAACATGAAAGATACCAAAATAACAGATAGTATTATATATATAGGAGCAGATGACAAAAACATTCGATTATTTGAGTCACAATATGAAGTGCCAAACGGAATGGCGTACAACTCTTATCTCATTAAAGATGAAAAAAATGTAGTACTTGATACCATAGACAGAAATGTAACAGATATATGGTTAGAAAACTTAGAGAAGGAACTAGCAGGAGAAAAAGTAGACTATTTAGTAATTTCCCATTTAGAGCCAGACCATGCTTATAATATTGGATTATTAGCTAAAAAATATCCAGATATGAAATTAATAGGAAATGCTATGACTTTTAACATATTACCAAACTTTTTTGATATCGAGTTAACGGATAGAAAAATAGTGGTAAAAGAAGGAGATACCTTAAATATAGGAACTCATACCTTACAATTTTTTATGGCTCCTATGGTACATTGGCCAGAAGTAATGGTGACCTATGAACAAACAGAAAAAATATTATTTACGGCCGATGGATTTGGGAAATTTGGAACATTGGACACCGAAGAGGATTGGGACTGCGAAGCACGCAGGTATTATTTTGGAATTGTTGGGAAATATGGAGCACAAGTGCAAGCATTACTTAAAAAAGTAGCTACTTTAGATATTCAAATGATTTGTCCCCTTCATGGACCAATTTTGAAAGAAAATTTAGCACATTATATTGAGAAATATGATATATGGAGTCGATATCAACCAGAAACAGATGGGGTATTCATAGCTTGTGCATCGATTTATGGAAATACTTTGGAAGCAGCTAAAAAATTAAAAGAGATATTCGAAGAAAAAGGGGCTAAAAAAGTAGTATTATCCGATTTGGTAAGAGAAGATATGGCAGAAGCGGTAGAAGATGCTTTTCGCTATGATAAAATTATTTTAGCAGCATCTAGTTACAACGCAGGGGTATTTGTTCCAATGCAACAGTTTTTACAGAAATTAAAAGAGAGAAATTATCAAAATAGAAAAATAGGAATTCTGGAAAATGGGTCTTGGGCACCTTCAGCAGGAAAAACTATGAAGAGCGTGTTGGAAGAAATGAAAGATATTCAAGTAGTGGAGCCAATGGTTACTATTAAATCAACGATGAAACAAGAAACGATAGAACAAATGGAGAAGTTAGCAGATAGTTTATTAAAGGGAGGTGAAGCAAATGAAATATAAATGTACAGTATGTGGTTATATCTATGATGATGAAAAAGAAAGTGTGAAATTTGAAGATTTACCAGAGGATTGGACTTGCCCATTATGTGGTGTAAGTAAAGATTTGTTTGAAAAAGTAGAAGACTAAAAGAAGAAAATTGGCATATACTATGGATAGATATTTTTATTATAGTACTTGACAAAATTTAGTGCTTTGAAGTATAATAAAAATATAAATATAAGGCTGCCACCCAGTTGGCGATGGGATAAATGCACTGGTGAAACGATATAAGCTGCCACCCAGTTGGCGATGGGATAAATGCACTGGTGAAAAAATATAAGAGGAGGCTTGAAGCTTCCTCATTTTTGTTAGGAGAAGAAATGGTAATAAAAGAAGGAACATTATATTTTATGAAAGACGAATTTTTAGATACATATGGAGAAAAATATAATTTAATGGATAATAAAGAGAAAAAGGGAACTAAAAGACCAACGTATTTTTGTTTTAGAGATAATAAAGAAACACAATTATTATGGTTTGTTCCTATGTCTAAACAATATGAAAAATACAGAAAAATTTATGAAGAAAAGAAGGAAAATATAAGGAAAGAACCCAATAATTTTGTGTTTTTTAATAATGTGGCTGGAAGAAAAGGTGTATTTTTAATTCAAAATATGTTTCCTACCATTGAAAGATATATTCAAGAAGAGTATTGCAGAAAAGGAAAAAGAGTAAAAGTAGCGATACCAATACAAAAAGAGATATTAGAAAAGGCAAGGAACACCATTGCATTAGCTAATAAGGGGATTGTTGCAACCTATACAAATTTGCCAGAGTTTATTAAGGATATAAAAGACGAAATAAGAAGGAAGCGTTAATTTTCTTCCTTCTTTTCTTTATCACTTTTTTCTTTAGGAATTACAATACCAGTTGGTTTTTCTTTTGTACACTTTGGTTTACCAGCATTTAAATGGTTATGAACTGGTGAGATGTTTAGGTCAGAAGTATCGCCAGAAACTATTTCTAAATTCTTTTTTTCACTCATAAAAATCCTCCACTTAAATTTATTAAAGTAATGGTATCATATTCAAGAAAAAAGTGCAAGCCAATAAAAAAAGATTGACAGATTGGTGTTTTTCTGTCATAATATAGATTATAATTTATTAAAAATTGAAGGAACGAAAAAATGGAGATAAACAAAATCAAAGCCATTATAGAAGCCATTTTGTTTGCTGCTGGAAGACCCATATCCCAAAAAGAATTGGTCTTAAGCCTAGAAATAGCAGAAGAAGATATCGAGAATATCATAGCCAGTATGCAAGAAGAATATCGAGAGCAAGCAAGAGGCATTGAAATTATAAAAATAGAAAATAATTATCAATTAGGAACAAAAAAAGAATTACAAGAATTTATTTATCCAGTATTAGATAAAAGAAGCAAGCCTAATTTATCAAATGCAGCATTAGAAACGTTGTCCATTATTGCCTATAACCCTAAAATAACAAGAGCAGAAATAGAATCCATTCGTGGGGTATCGGCAGATGCGTGTGTTTATAAACTATTAGAATATGGACTAATTGAAGAAGGTGGGAAAGTAGATTTACCGGGAAAACCAATGTCTTATCAGACGACAACAGATTTCTTAAGGATGTTTGGTTATACCACGTTAAACGATTTACCAGAATTACCAAGATACAAATTAGACGAAAATAGGCAAATTGTAATCGATGAATTAGTAGAACAACAAGAAGAAGTACAAGAGGAAGTACAAGAGGAAGTACAAGAGGAAGTACAAAAGGAAGAAGGAAAAACGGAGGCTCCAATGCCCGAAAGGGAAGGGATAGAAGTTTAAAATTGAAACAATTAAAAAATTAGGAGGAAATAAAAAATGAGTGAAAACAAAGAATTTGTAAAAGATATCACAAATATCGACGAAAATTTTGCACAATGGTACACAGACATCGTATTAAAAGCAGAATTAGCTGATTATACAGCAATTAAAGGATTTATATCTATTAGACCATATGGATATGCTATTTGGGAAAATATCCAAAATTATGCAGACAAAAGATTTAAAGAGCATGGAGTAAAAAATGTATCTATGCCAGTTTTAATTCCAGAAAGTTTACTAGAAAAAGAAGAAGAACACGTAGAAGGATTTGCGCCAGAAGTAGCTTGGGTTACCATTGGTGGAGGCGAAAAATTAGAAGAAAGACTTTGCGTTAGACCAACTTCTGAAACCATATTTTCAACCATGTATTCAAAATGGTTAAACTCATGGAGAGACCTACCATTTTTATACAATCAATGGTGTAGTGTATTAAGATGGGAAAAAGAAACAAGACCATTTTTACGTTCAAGAGAATTCTTATGGCAAGAAGGACACACCATTCATGAGACACCAGAAGAAGCAAAACAATTCACATTAGATATGTTAGAAGTATATGCAGACGTCATTGAAAACTTATTAGCTATTCCAGTATTAAAAGGACAAAAAACGAAAAAAGAACAATTTGCAGGAGCAGAAGCAACCTATACAGTTGAAACCTTAATGCATGATGGAAGAGCATTGCAAGGAGGAACTTCACACTATTTTGGACAAAACTTTACCAAACCATTTGAAGTGAAATTCCAAAACAAAAATGGAGAGCAAGAATATGCTTATCAAACTTCTTGGGGAATTAGTACAAGACTAATTGGAGCTGTTATTATGGCACATGGAGACAATAGAGGATTAAAATTACCACCATATGCAGCACCAATTCAAGTAGTAATTGTTCCAATTGCACAAGAAAAAGGAAATGTTTTAGAAGAAGCTAAAAAACTAGAAGAAACATTAAAAGGAAAATTCAGAGTAGAATTAGATAACAGAGACAATTACACAGTAGGATACAAATTCAACAATTGGGAAATGAAAGGTGTACCAGTCAGAATCGAAATGGGACCAAAAGAAATTGAAAGAGGAGAAGTGATTGTAACAAGACGTGACACCTTAGAAAAAATGCCAGTTAAAATAAACGAATTAGAAGAAGTCCTAGAAAAATTATTACAAGATATTCATCAAACTATGTTTAATGAATGCAAAAAGAGAATGGAAGAAAAAACAACTGTTGCACATAATATGGAAGAGTTAGAAAAAAATATGAATGAAAACCAAGGCTTTGTAAAAACAATGTGGTGTGGTTCACAGGATTGTGAAGACAAAGTAAAAGAAGTAACAGGAGCACCATCAAGATGTATTCCATTTGAACAAGAACCTATTAGCGATACTTGTGTATGTTGTGGAAAAAAAGCCGAAAAAATGGTTATATGGGGAAGACAATATTAGTCTTCTCTTTTTTTGCATCTATGCGTCTCCACTGGTTCCGGGTTTAAATGGGGAAAAATGGGAGAAATGGAAGAACGGGAAGAATGAAGGATAGGAGGAAATGAGAATAAATTTACAGTTCACGAAAAAAACACAAAGAAAATATCAAGTGATAACAATAAAACGATATGATTTAGCATATTATTAAAAGAAGAGGTGTAGAAGCCGTGAAAACAAAAAAGAAAAAAACAAAAGAATTAACCAAAATAGAAGGATTAATTGATTACAGTCAAACATTAGAAGTACAAGAAGAAACATTCAAAAAAGTAATGTTTATTTATGCCATGGCAATCAGAGAATTAGAAACAAAAATAGGAATATTAAAAGACGAATACAAAATTTTTTATCATTATGAACTAATTGACCATATAGATACCAGAATAAAAGAACCAAAAAGTATTATAGAAAAAATGAAGAAAAGAGAAATACATTTTACCTATAAAGATATGATAGAAAACATCAATGACATAGCAGGAATTAGAATAGTATGTCCATTAAAAAAAGACATTTTTTCAACCAAAGAATTAATTGAAAAATTGCCAGGAGTTAATATTTTAAAAGAAAAAGATTACATTACCCATCCAAAGAAAAGTGGCTATTCTAGTTATCATCTAATTGTAGAAGTCCCAGTAACTTTGTCGAGGCAAAACATCTATGTAAAAGTAGAAATTCAAATTCGAACCATTGCCATGGATTTTTGGTCAACTTTAGAACACAAAATGAAATACAAATCAGAAGAAGAAATTAGTAAACAAGAAGCAAGAGAATGGGTGAATTGTGCAAAAATTATAAATAAGCTGGATAATAAGATGATGTTATTAAATTAAGAAAAAATAAATTGACACCATAGCAAGAAAGTCATATAATTTATTAAAAATAAAAACAAAAGGAAGGAAAAATGAGAACAGATAGTAAAAAAGGCTTAAGCTATGAACAAGTAAAACAAAGACAAACAGAAGGAAAAATAAACTATGATACCACACTACCAACCAAAAGCATAAAAAAAATATTATATGACAATTTTTTTACCCTATTTAACGTAATCAACTTAATCTTAGGAATTGCCATATTTTCAGTAGGCTCTTATAAAAACATGTTATTCTTAGGAATCATTATCATTAACACAACAATTAGCACCCTCCAAGAGATTCATTCCAAAAGAGTAATAGACAAGCTAGCAATAATGGCAAGCAATAAAGCCAAAGTAATAAGAGAAGGAAAAAAGCAAGAAATTTCAATTTACGAACTCGTCTTAGATGACATCATAGAATTAAGCACAGGAAGTCAGATAGCAACAGATAGTATCATTTTAGAAGGGGAGGTTCAAGTAAACGAATCCTGTATTACAGGTGAGCCAGACTGTATTGATAAAAAACAAGGCGACAACATTCTTTCAGGAAGTTATGTCACAAGTGGTAAATGCATTGCTAGAGTAGAGCATATTGGGGAAGAAAATTACACAGCAAAGATTTCAAGTGGAGCTAAATATATCAAAAAGATAAATTCAGAAATCATGAAATCATTAAACCAAATTATCAAATTTTTGACTTTTGCCATCATTCCCATTGGAATAGCGTTGTTTTATACACAGCTACAAATAGAAGATACTACCTATAAGCAAGCTGTTGTAAAAAGTGTAGCAGGCATTATTGGAATGATACCAGAAGGATTGGTATTACTAACAAGTACCGTTTTAGCAGTTAGCATTATTCGTCTTTCCAAAACCAAAGTACTAGTCCAAGAATTGTACTGTATTGAAACCTTAGCAAGAGTGGACACCTTATGTTTAGACAAAACAGGAACTTTAACAGAAGGTTGTATGGAAGTGAAGGATTTTTTGCCAGTAAATAAAACAAAAGCAGAAATGAAAAATATAATGATAAACATTGCTATGGCATCAGAAGATGAAAATGCTACCATAGAAGCAATTAGAAATTATTTTACGAAGCCAGAAAGCTTATGGACAGCAAAGAAAAAAGTAGCTTTTTCTTCACAAACAAAATGGTCTGGAATTACATTTGAAGAAAAAGGAACATTTATTTTAGGAGCACCAGAAATCGTATTAAAAGAAGCCTATCCACAAAATAAAGAAGTCATGGATAAATACATAAAAGATTATAGAGTATTAGTGATAACCCATTCACCAGAAACGCTAAATGGTAAGGAATTACCAGAAAATATGGAACTAATTGGCTATATTTTTTTATTAGACAAAATAAGAAAAGAAGCAAAACAAACCCTGAAATACTTTGAAAAGCAAGGGGTAGACATTAAAATTATTTCAGGTGATAACCCCGTTACTGTTTCAAAAATTGCCAAACAAGTAGGCGTAAAGAATTATCAAAAATATATTGATATGACAACAGTAAAAAGCCGAGAAGAAATGCAAAAGGTAGTAAAAACCTATACCATATTTGGAAGAGTTTCGCCAACCCAGAAGAAAGAATTAGTAGAAGCTTTGCAAGAAGAAGGAAGAACAGTAGCCATGACAGGAGATGGCGTTAATGATGTATTAGCTTTAAAAACAGCAGATTGTAGTATTGCTATGGCAAATGGAAGTGATGCAACAAAGTCGATATCACAATTAATATTGTTAGACTCTAATTTTGCTTCTATGCCAAAAGTAGTAGCAGAAGGAAGAAGAACCATTAATAATATTGAGCGTTCAGCCACGTTATTTTTAGTAAAAACAATTTATTCAGGTTTACTAGCAGTTATGTTTTTGATTTTAGGAGAGGCCTATCCATTTGTTCCAATACAAATGAGTTTGATTGGAACCATTACCATTGGCTTACCATCTTTTCTACTAGCTTTAGAACCAAATCGAGAGAGAATACAAGGAAACTTCCTAAAAAATGTAATTGTAAAAGCCATGCCAGTAGGACTAACCGTTGTGCTTAATATATTTGTGTTAGCTATGTTAAATAAAATGGAGATGATTTCAGAAGAACAATATTCTACTTTGTGTGTAATTGGCACAGGAGTTTGTGGAATTTTATTGTTATTTACACTAACAAAAGCAAGAAAAAGTGAAAACAGTAAATTGCCAGTTTCTCTTTTTCGATTATCGTTAGCAATTATCATTACAGCACTATTCATATTAGGTTTAACAACTCTTAATTGGTGGTTTAATATTGCACCACTTATGCCAGTTATGAAATTGATTATAAAATTAGTTATATTGTCAGTGATTAATTTTACAACATTAGGTATTGTATTTAATAAGGTGTTATTTAGAAATGAAAAAATCTAAAAGCAAACTCTGTTTTAGGCAGAGTTTATTTTTTTAGTCTGATAAGATTGGTGCAAAAAAAGTCGAAAAATAAGTAGTTTTTGCAGAGGTATTGCAAAAAGTTGAAAGAAAAACAAAACCATGATAAAATAGCAAAAAAGAAAAAGGAGAAAATAAAAAATGAAAGTAGCCATAGGTCAAGATAGTCATAGAATTGACAATAACAATAAAGAAAAGAAATTACTATTAGGAGGAATTGAATTTTCAGCAGATTATTCTTTGTCAGCCAATAGTGATGGAGACGTTGTATTACATGCAATAACCAATGCCGTTTCAGGAATTACTTGCAAGAATATACTAGGAAAAGTAGCAGATGATATGTGTAAAAGTGGTATTACGAATAGTGAAGAATATTTGAAAGAAGCACTTAAATATTTAGAAGAAAAAATAGTACATATATCTATGTCTATTGAGTGTTTGAGACCAAAAATAAGTCCTAGAATAGAGGAAATGAGAAAAAATATAGCACGAATTTTACAAATCGAAGAAACTTCTGTAGGAATTACAGCAACAACAGGAGAAGGATTGACAGAGTTTGGAAAAGGAAACGGGATTAGTGTGTTTGTCATTTTAACAGTGGAATAATTTAAGGAAATTGAGGAAGAAAAAATGGAAACAATTTATAAAAAAGCGAGAGCCAAGATAAATTTGAATTTAGAAGTAACTGGAAAAAGACCAGATAATTATCATACTTTAAGTTCTGTATTTCAAAAAATAAATTTGTACGATGAGCTTTATATCCAAAAAACAAAAATCGATGGAATTGTTATTATAAGTAATGTAGAGGAATTAAATAATGAAAGTAATATTATGGCAAAAGCCTATCATGCTTTAAAACAAAACTATAAAAATATTACAGGGGTAGAGGTTAAACTAAAAAAGAGAATTCCTATGCAAGCAGGACTAGCAGGAGGAAGTACAGATTGTGCTAGCTTTTTGATAGGTATGAACCAATTATTTTCTTTAAATATGACAAAAGAAGAAATAGAAAATATAGGTAAAAAATTGGGAGCAGACGTAGTCCCATGCTTTTATAACCAAGCTGTTAAAGCAGAAGGAATTGGCGATATGGTTACAGCAATTGACACAGATTTTAAATTTTATTTAGTAATTCTTAAGCCAGCTATAGCTTGCAATACGAAAGAAATGTATGCAAAAATTGATGAGCAAAAATCAATAAGTCAAAAAAGAAACACAGAAAAAATCATAAAAGGATTAGAAACAAATCAAATAAGAGAAATAACAAGTTATTTATATAACGTATTTGAAGAAGTAATAGAAGAAAAAGAGATAATAAAAGAAATGAAAGAAAATTTGATACAACAAGGAGCTATGCGGAAGTTTAATGACTGGTTCGGGCTCTTGTGTTTATGGCATCTTCGAAAGTAAAAAAGCAGCAAAAGAAGCTTATCAAGTATTAAAGAACAAATACGAAGCTTATCTATGTTGTACATACAATTCAAAGAGGAGATAGAAAGATGATAAAAGAAAAAGAGGTAACAGCTATTATATTAGTAGCAGGAAATAGTACAAGATATGGACAAAATAGAAATAAAAACTTTGAAATACTGCAAGGAAAAACGGTACTAGAATATAGTTTAAAAGCCTTTGAAGGAAATGCTTATATTGATAGCATTATCATAGGAGCCAAACAAGAAGAAATTCCAATCATCGAAAAAATAATTCAAAAGGAAAAAAATGCGAAACCAATTGCTATAGTAATAGGCGGAAAAACAAGGCAAGAAACTGTACATAACTGTATTAGGCAAACCAAAGCAGATATTGTTATCATCCATGATGGAGCAAGACCTGCTATAAAACAAGACTATATTAATCAATGTATAGAGGAAATGGACAAATTTAAAGGAGCGACCATTGGTGTACCTTCTAAAGACACCATTAAAATAACAGATGAAAATAATATTGTAGTACAAAGTACACAAAGAAGCAATACGTGGATTGTGCAAACACCACAATGTTTTGATAGAGAAACTTTATTAGCCATGCACGAAAAATATCAGACAGAAGAAGTGACAGATGACTGTATGCTACTTGAGAAAAGTGGTGAAAAAGTAAAGATAATACAAGGAGATTATACCAATATTAAAATCACAACCTATGAAGATATAGAAATAATGGAGAAATTTATTGCGCAAATGCTTGCCAAATAGAAAAAAATGTGATAAAATACCTATACTCTACTTACAGAAAATGTAGGTTAAAAATCCAAAGGGAGGTGAAAATAATGAACCAATACGAAAGTATTATCATTGTTAATCCTAATTTAGACGAAGCTGGTTTAAAAGCTTTAGAAGAAAAATTCACAGGATTAATTAATGAAAACGGAAAGCTAGAAAATGTAGAAAACATGGGTAAAAAGAAATTAGCTTATGAAATCAAAAAACAAAAAGAAGGAACTTACCTACTATTCAACTTTGAAGCAAAACCAGATTCTATCCAAGAACTTGAAAGAGTTTATAGAATCACAGACGATATCATGAAATTTATCGTAGTAAGAAAAGAAGACTAAGATTTCGAAACACGAAATTTTAGCAAAAAAAGAAATAAAGTGAAGAGGGGCCTTTATTCAAAGTAAAGAAAGGTGATAAAAAATGAACAAAGTAATTTTAATGGGTAGACTAACCAGAGACCCAGAAGTAAGATACACACAAACAAACAACACACTAGTAGCTTCTTTTAGTTTAGCAGTTAATAGAAGATTTGTAAGACAAGGAGAAGAAAGACAAGCAGACTTTATTAATATCGTAGCTTGGAGCAAACTAGGTGAATTTTGTAGCAAATACTTTAAAAAAGGTCAACAAGTAGGTGTTATCGGAAGAATTCAAACAAGAACTTGGGATGATGACCAAGGAACCAAACACTATGTAACAGAAGTAGTAGCAGAAGAAGCTTATTTTGCAGATAGTAAAAGAGAAGGAGATGCTATGGGAGGAACTTTCGAAAATACATTTGGAAACACAGCACCAGGAAACATGGGAGACGACTTCGAAGTATCTTCAAGCGATGACCTACCATTCTAATAAATCGAGAAAGAAGGAGGGGAAGATTTAAAATGGCAGACAAAAAACAAAATAAAAGAAATAACAATAAAAATTATGATGAGGA
>CANPHV010000043.1 GCA_947573965.1 uncultured Clostridium sp. | reverse complement strand
ATTGAAGGATTATAAAAAAGATAAAAAAATTGCCTACATTTACTTGACACATACGCAAAAATCCAAACCAAAATCATAAAAAAAGCTATTGCAATTACTTTTTTAGGATTATTTGTTTTCTTTTTTCTCTTCAATTCTTTCACCTCTCTTTTAAGTGTTTCCAATTTTTATTTTTTTAAACAGAGATTTTAAGGTGTTTTACTTGACATTTTTAGGCAAAAAACTATATAATTTGACTATATTAATCGGATAAATTTAAGAAAGATACGAGGAGAAAAAATGAAAAAGGATGTATACGAATTAACCAACCCACAAATGTCAATTTGGATGACAGAACAATTTTATAGTAATACCAACATTAACAATATTGTTGGCTATTTAAAAATTAACAAAAAGACTGATTTTAAAGCCCTAGAAAAAGCTGTTAATTACTTTTTTATGAAAAATGATTCTTTTAAAACTAAAATTACACTTGAAAACTCAAACCCGAAACAATATTTTGATGATTTTGTTTATGAAAATATCGAAATAATCGACCTAAAAGATGAGATTCAATTATTAGATTTCGAAAACTCTTTTCCTATGAAACAACTTCCTATTTTGGACCACTTCCTATTTTTAACTAAACTATTAAGATTCCCAAATGGTACAGGTATTTTTGTCATAACTGCTCACCATTTAATTGCTGATGCTTGGACAATGACCTTATTACTAGAAGAAATCTATCAAAATTATTCTGATATTACAAACGGGAAAGAAATTGACCTAACACCAAATCCATCTTATTCTGAATTTATTAAATCACAGTCCACTTATATGACAAGTGATAAATTTGAAAAAGACAAAGAATTTTGGCAAGGACAATTTGAAACCTTACCAAATGTAGTATCTTTCAAAAACAACTCAAAAGTATCTATTCATGCTAATAGAAAAGTATATTCCTTTGATAAATCTCTTGCTAACCAAATTAGTGAATTCTGTAAAGAAAATAGCATTTCTGATTATATATTTTTATTTAGCATTTTTAATATTTATTTTAAAAATATATTTAACAGTAACAATTTTATTATTGGAAATCCTGTACTAAATCGTTCTAACTTCAAAGAAAAGCACATGACTGGTATGTTTGTATCTATCATGCCATTTATTGTTGACCTATCAAAATCCTCTTCTTTTTTGGATTTCTGTCACAAAATGGCAAGCAATCAAAAACAAATGTATCGACATATTCGTTTTCCTTACCACGAAATTTTAAACTTCGTTAGAAAAACACACGATTTTTCTGATAGTTTATACGATATTGTATTTTCTTACCAAAATGCAACCATCCCTTCCTATTGTAAGTGGTTGCCAAATCGCTCACAAGCAGAGTCTTTGCAAATTCACATTAAAAATATTGCTGAAGAAAAAGACAACTTGTCCATTCACTATGATTTTTTAACAGATATCTTTTCAGAAGAAGATATTAACTTAATGCATAAACGTATTCTAAATTTAATTCATCAAGTTTTAAAACAACCAGACCAATCCATTGAAAATTTAGAAATTATCTCCCCTTCTGAAAAAACTTTATTACTAAAAACCTTTAATGATACTAAAGTAAAATATAATAAAAATTCTAATATCATAAAAGAATTTGAAAAAATAGTAGAACAATATCCAAAAAATATTGCTATTATGGATAAAAATACTTCGTACACCTATCAAGAATTAAACGAACGAGCAAATTTCCTAGCAAAAATAATACTAGAGCAAAAAATATCTACAGATATCATTGCTTTCTCTTTAACTCGCTCTGTTAATATCATTGTTACCATTTTAGCTATTTTGAAATCTGGTCACACTTATATGCCAATTGACCCTGAATATCCTATTGACCGTATCAATTTTATGTTAGAAAATAGTGGAACAAAAGTATTAATTACTACAAAAGAATTCTTTCAAAAAATAGACTATACAAAAACTTGTCTACTTTATGAAGATATATCTTTTGAAGAAAAAACAAATAACCTAAATCTTGAAATAAAACCAGATACCCCTTGTTACATCATGTATACTTCTGGCTCTACTGGTATCCCAAAGGCTGTAACCATAAAACATTATAATGTTTTAAACTTTGTAAAAAGTATGCAAGAACGCTTAAACTATGTGCCATCTTCAGATAATAAAGTATTATCTGTTACCACAGTATGTTTTGACATTTTCGTATTTGAATTGTTTCCTACTTTACTATCTGGTTTAACACTCGTTATGGCAGATGAATTAGAAAGTAGAAGTCCAAAATTATTAAGTGATATGATACAAAAATACCAAATCACTAAAATTTTAACAACACCATCTAGAATAGAATTACTATTTTGCGATGATGCTTATACTAAAACTTTATCTAATATAAATGAATTTATATTAGGTGGTGAGCCACTTCCTGCTACACTTTTACAAAAACTACAAACTAATACCAAAGCTAACATTTTTAATTTATATGGTCCTACTGAAACTACTGTATATTCTACTTTTAAAGATGTTACTAATAGTAATTTCATTACCATTGGAACCCCCATTAATAATACACAAATTTATGTTTTAAACAATAGTAACCATCTTCAACCAATTGGACAAATCGGAGAAATTTGTATTGGTGGAGATGGTGTAGGTGCTGGCTATTATAAAAATAAAGAAAAAACAGATTCTGTTTTTATTCCAAATCCCTATGGAAATGATATTATTTATAAAACAGGTGACTTAGGATATTGGAAACCAAATGGTGAATTAGTATGTTTGGGAAGAAAAGACCATCAAATAAAAATACGTGGTTACCGTGTAGAATTAGATGATATTAGTAACCATATTTTAACCTATGGAAACATCGATAAATGTGTTGTTATTGATAAAATAGATGCCAATAATAAGAAATATCTTTGTGCCTATCTAGTTTGCCAAAAAGACATCGATATGACAGAATTGAAGAAATATCTAGTTGATATTTTACCTCACTATATGATTCCAAGTTACTTTGTTAGGATAGATAAAATCCCATTAACTTTAAATCATAAAGTAGACCGAAAGTCTTTGCCAGAACCAAATTTAAAAGAAGTAACTAGTTCTACTAAATATATAAAACCTGCTAACAAAATACAGAGAGATTTATGCCATATTTTCGAAACTTGTCTATCCCTTTCTAAAGTAGGAATTGAAAATGATATCTTTGATTATCATATTGATTCACTTGATATTATTCGTGTTCAAACAAAAATGTTAGAATATAATTATAAACTAAATACACAAGATTTTTATCAGCATAGAACCATTAAAAGTTTAGCAGAATTTATTGAAAATAAAAATAACCAAACTACAAATACAATTGATACTTCTTACCTTTCTAACGTAAACAATAGCTTTAACAAACATCCTAGTATTATGCAATTTGCCAAAAAGCACTACTCAAATATTCTTTTATTAGGTTGTACTGGTTATTTAGGTATTCATCTATTGCAAGAACTTTTAACTAATAGCGCTTGTCATATTACTTGTATTGTACGTAGCAAAAACGAAGAAGACGTTACACAAAGACTTTCTAGTCTTTACCGTTTTTACTTTAACCAAAAATTACCTTTAGATAGAATTACCCTTATCAATTCTGATATTACCAAATCACGTTTTGGACTATCTGTTACAGAATATAAAGAATTAGCTCAAACTATTGATTTAGCCATTAATACAGCTGCTAATGTTAAATACTATGGTGATTATGAACAATTTAGAAAAATCAATGTAGGCGTAGTAGAAAACTTAATTGATTTTTGTACAAAATATTCGTTACCATTTACGCATATTTCAACACTTGGTGTTTCCGGAAATTATTTAGTAAACCATCAAAAAAATTATAATGATTTTAGCGAAAATGATTTCTACATTGAACAAAAATATGATGAAAATGTATATATTCAAACTAAATTTGAAGCAGAAAAATTAATCTATGAAAAAACTTTAGAAGGATTAAATGCTACTATTCTTCGTGTTGGAAATTTAACTGGTCGTTATTCAGATGGGGGATTTCAGCAAAACTTTGAAGCCAATGCCTTTTACAATATTTTAATGATGATTCTAAAATATCATATTCTGCCAAATACAATGGTAAATGAATTTCTTGAGTTTACACCTGTTGACTACTGTGCAAAGGCTATTTTTGAACTAATTTTTAATATGGAGACCTCACACTATGTTTTCCACTTATTTAACGAAAATTATATTCGTGTCTCTGAATTATTAAAAATATTTAAAGAACTTGGCTTTCAAACCGAAATTTTATCTGGCAATGAATTTAAGAAAAAAATTATAGCTTTGTCCAACCAATATCCAGAAGAAAACATTTTAAAAGGCATCGTAAATGATTTAGACGATACCTTAGGACTTTCTTTTACTAGTACTGTTAATCAAAAAAATTCATATACTAATTCTTGCTTAGAAAAACTAAACTTTGAATGGTCAAAAATCACTTTAGAATATATTGAAAAAATTATTACTTATTTACGTAAGAAAAAATATTTAAGCTAAACTATAGGAGGTTGTCTCGTGAAAAACATACTAGAAAAATACAAAATCCAACTTAAACTATTATTGGCCCTATCCATAGGGACAGTAATTTTAACTGTAATTTATTACTTTTTAATCCCTGCTATTCTCAATTATCCGAAAGGAACATATGCTACTAATTTCCAAGTCGAAGTAGAAAATACTAACTATATGTCTCAAGTACTATCTATTGCTTTTGCTATTTCTGCTATTTTTGCTATTGTTACTTTTTGGAAAACTAAATTTTTAATTAAATATAGTGATTTATTAAAAAATCCCTATAACTATACGATTAAAGAAATTAACTACGTAAGGAATAAATTGTTCACTACTCCTTACGTTATTTTCGCTTTAAATGTTTTTATTCCTAGTATTGCCCTTACTGTTATTCACGCCTATACCATTCATCAATTTAGTATTACTACCTTAAAACTATTTATGCTAGTGGTATCTTTAATGACCTTATTTGTAACTTCTATTTTCATTTATACTTGCAATATCTTCAAAAAAATATTAGTTACACTTCCCCACGATAATATAACTGGCTTAAAAAGGGCTACTTTAAAGAAGAGACTTTTCTTTAACATTTTACCCTTAATCTTGATTTCTGTATTATTCACTTCTCTTCTAGGTTATTCTATGGTTTCTATTAAAACAGGAAACTCTATTTTTGAAACTTATCGTAATAGCTTATACTATTTTAAGGAATATAATACATTTTCAAGTGTGCCTGATTTACTCAATAAAACACACTCTTTAAATTTACTAAATAAGAATGACTTTATCTTTATAAAGACTGAAGATAATCATTACCTCAATAATAAAGGAGAAGAAATTCAAGTAAGTACCTTCTTCAATAAATACTTAAACGAAATAGCTTCTAGCAATAATGGAAGAGTTTATGAATATTATGGAATTGATTGTCAAGGTGCCACAATTGATATTACAATAAATGGCTCTACTTATATTTTAGGAATTTATTTTTCCATTTTATCAGTTGAAGTATTGTTTTATTTTTTACTATCTTTCGTCATATTAGTATTAATTAATGTTGTTATACTAACACTATTTTCAAAATCATTGTCAACTGATATTAATATTATTTCTGATAGTTTTATGAGTATGATAAAAAATACTAACGCTGATGTTATGCAACCACTTGCACTAACTTCTAATGATGAATTTGGAAACTTAATCATCTCCTACAATAACATACAAGAACTAACAAAACAACATATTCAACAACTTCATGATAACCAAGAAAGCTTAATGGAAAAAGAACGTCTAGCATCCCTAGGACAATTAATTGGTGGAATTGCCCACAACCTAAAAACTCCAATCATGTCAATCTCTGGAGCAGCCGAAGGATTAACCGACTTAATAAAAGAATATGATAGTTCCATCGGTGACCCAGAAGTAAATGACCAAGACCATCATGACATTGCCAAAGATATGTCTAACTGGATAGCAAAAATCAAAACTCATACCGAATACATGTCAGACGTAATCACTGCCGTAAAAGGACAAGCAGTCACTCTTTCCAACGAAGAAGAAATCACCTTTACTGTTGGTGAATTATTAAAAAGAGTTAACATTTTAATGAAACATGAACTAAAAAATGCTATCATTTACTTAAATATCTCTATGAAAGCAGACGAAAACGCAATTATTCATGGAGATGTAAATAGCTTAGTACAAGTCATCAACAACATGATTTCCAATGCAATTCAAGCCTATAACGGAAAACCAGAACAAAATATAGACTTAATCGTTGAAAAAGAACCTTCCAATAATCATTTAATTATTTCTATCCAAGACTATGGTTCTGGCATTCCAAAAAACGTAAAAGACAAACTATTCAAAGAAATGATTACCACCAAAGGAAAAAACGGTACTGGACTTGGTTTATACATGTCTTATTCCACTATTCGAGCTCACTTCAATGGTAATATGACAGTCGAATCAGAAGAAGGAAAAGGAACTACCTTTAAAATTGTTTTACCATTATAAAAATGTGCCAAAGGGGACGGACCCTTTTGGCACACTTTTTGTGATTACTTTTGTAAATTTTCTAAAAAACTCTTGCATTTTCCCCAATTTATTAATATAATGTGGAAAATAGTAAAAAATCAAAATTAATGAGGTTGTTAAAATGAGAAAAGGTTTACAAAATTTAGAAAATAGTGAAAATAGAAACTATAAAATCTTAGCCGTAGATGACGAAGAAGGAATTATCGATTCCCTATCCATCTTCTTAAAAAGGTCAGGCTATGAATTCACTGGTGTAACAAACCCAGAAGAAGCTATTCAAAAAGTCAAAAATGAACATTTTGACTTAATGATTTTGGACTTTATCATGACCCCATTCCATGGAGACCAAGTAGTTGAAGAAATAAGAACCTTCAACAAAGAATTATATATCTTATTACTAACCGGACATAAAGACTTAGCCCCTCCACTAGAAACCATCAAAAGACTTGACATTCAGGGTTATTGCGAAAAAAGCGATAAATTTGACCAACTGTTATTACTAATAGAATCTGGTATCAAATCCATTGCTCAAATGAACGAAATCAAAAAAATCAATGAGGAATTAAAAAATACAAATGAAAAATTAGAGAAAGCTTATTTAGAAAGCATTCAAACCTTAAGATTTACCGTAGAAGCCAAAGACTCTTACACAAGAGGCCATTCTGATAGAGTTTCTGAATACTCTGTTTTAATCGGAAAACGATTAAACTTATCAGAAGAAGACCTAAAAATTCTAAAAATAGGTGGATTATTCCATGATATCGGAAAAATTGGTGTTCCAGATAGTATTCTTTTAAAAGAAAGCAAACTAACAGATGATGAATACTCTGAAATCAAAAATCACCCATCCATTGGGTCCCACATCCTTTCCACTGCAAGCATTTTCCAAGATATCATTCCAATTGTTAAACACCATCATGAAAAATATGATGGACATGGTTATCCATCCCAATTAAAAGGTAATGATATTCCTTACTTTGCAAGAATAGCTGCCATTGCGGATAGCTTTGATGCTATGACATCACGTAGAACTTATCGTGACTCCTTACCAATTGAAACGGTTATTGCAGAATTCGAAAGATGCAAAGGAACACAATTTGATCCAGAAATTGCCGATATCTTTTTAGATATTTTAAACAATCACTTTGACGAAATTAAAGAAATTCAAGAAAAATATAAATAAAAAACAAAACACACAAATTACTAAGTTTTAGGAATTCTATTCCTTAATCTTACAATAATTTGTGTGTTTTTTCTCTCTAAACTTTCATAGAAAGTCCAACCTTTTGCCTGTCTTGGTCTATTTTAATAACCTTCACTTTTACAATATCTCCCACAGATACCACTTCAGACGGATTTCTTATAAACTTGTCACTCATCTCAGAAATATGTACCAAACCGTCATGTTTTACACCAATATCAACAAATGCACCGAAATCAATTACATTTCTAACAGTACCTGTTAATACCATACCTTCTTTTAAATCTTCTAACTTCAAAACATCACTTCTCAAAATTGGTTTTGGCATATCTTCACGAGGGTCTCTTCCTGGTTTCGATAATTCATCAATTATGTCTGATAAAGTCATCTCTCCTAAATCCAATTCTTTTGCCCTATCTACCACATTAACACTTTTTAATTTCCTTCTTAAATCTTCTAGTTTTTCTTTATCTGTCAAATCCTTTTTATCAAAACCTAAACTTCCTAATAATTTTTCAGTTGCTTCATAACTTTCTGGGTGAACTGCCGTAACTTCTAATGGATTATCTCCATCCAAAATTCTTAGGAAACCTGCACATTGTTCAAAAGCTACTTTTCCAAGCTTAGGCACCTTTAATAATTGTTTTCTATTTTTCAATTTTCCATTTTCATCTCTATATTTTACAATGTTTTTAGCAATTGTATTATTGATACCAGACACATAAGCTAACAAAGATGGTGTTGCTGTATTAACATCTACACCTACCTTATTAACACTGTCTTCCACTACACCAGTCAAGCTTTCTGCTAATCTCTTTTGATTAACATCATGTTGATATTGTCCTACACCAATTGCTTTTGGGTCTATTTTTACCAACTCTGCTAATGGGTCTTGTAATCTTCTAGCAATAGAGATAGCACCTCTAATAGATACATTGATATCTGGATATTCTTCTGTTGCCAGTTTAGAAGCTGAATAAACAGATGCTCCCGCTTCGCTTACAATCACATAATGAACTGGTCTAGTAGCTTCTTTTATCATATCTGCCACAAACATTTCCGATTCCCTAGAAGCCGTTCCGTTTCCAATTGCAATCATATCAATTTTATCTTTTTCAATCAACTTCAAAAGTTCTTTTTTAGCACCTGCTACATCATTTTGAGGTTCTGTTGGATATACGGTTGTATAATCTAACACTTTTCCAGTTTCATCAATAACAGCTATTTTACAACCAGTCCTATAAGCAGGGTCAAATCCCATAACGGTTTTTCCTTTAATCGGCGCACCTAATAGCAATTGCTTTGAATTCTGACCAAATACTTTAATTGCCTTTTCCTCTGCTTTTTCGGTTAAATCACTACGAATTTCTCTTTCAATGGATGGTTCAATCAACCTTTTAAAACTATCTAAAATCGTCTCTTTTAGCATCGTTGTAAATTGTGTTTCTCCCTTTATGGTATCTCTTTCCATATATGCAACTATTTTTTCTTCTGGTTTTTGTATTTTTACTTTCAAAAACTCTTCTTTTTCTCCACGATTGATGGCTAAAATTCTATGACTTGGAATATATTTAATAGCTTCACTATACTCGTAATACATTTCATAATTTGATTTTTCTTCCTCTTTTGCTGCCTTTGTTTCAATCACTGCTTCACGATAACATTGTCTTTTAATTTCTTTTCTATATTTAGCATTATCTGAAATATCTTCTGCAATAATATCTAAAGCCCCCTGAATTGCCTCTTCTGCTGTATTTACCACCTTATCTTTATTCTTTTTATCCTCTTCTGATAGGCTATCTACATTAATATATTCTTTTGCAATCTCCTCAATTGGCTTTGTCTCTGTTTGTTCTATTATAATAGTAGCCAAAGGTTCTAATCCCTTTGCCTTTGCCACAGTTGCCCTTGTTTTCTTCTTTTGCTTATATGGTCTATAAATATCTTCTACCTCTGCTAATGTCTTTGCAATTGCTACGGCTTGTAAAATTTCATCTGTCAATTTACCTTGTTCATCAATTGACTTAACCACCTCTTCTTTTCTTTGCTCTAAATTTCTCAAATACGTTAATCTATCGCCTAATTCTCTTAAGACCTCATCTGAAAGTCCGCCTGTTACTTCTTTACGATATCTGGCAATAAAAGGAATGGTATTTCCTTCATCAATTAGTTTTACCGTATTTTCCACTTGTGATGGTTTAATATTTAATTCTTCTGCTATTAGTTTAATAATTTTTTCCATTGTTTTTTCCCTTCTTTTATGATTAATATTTTAAGGAATCATCCTTTTCAATCCAATCCTGCACTTGTTCAATTCGATATTCTGTTTTCGTATCTCTCATAACCACTTCTTTAACGCCGGCTATTAATTAGCATTCTTTTGCAAAAAGTACATGGCCAATTATCTTTGACATATTCACCATTTCTTTGATTAATCCCTACCATATACAAGGTTGCTCCTATCATATCTTTTCTCGCTGCACTAAGCATCGCATTTTGCTCACTATGAACTGACCTGCATTTATCATATCCTTTTCCACTTGGCATGTCACTTTTGATACAATAGCCTAAATCTAAACAATTCCTTCTTCCTCTTGGTGCTCCTGAATAGCCAGTTGATATAATTTCGTCATTTTTTACAATAATGCTACCATAATTGTTTCTTAAACAAGTCCCTCTTTCTGCAACCGTTTCAGCTATGTTTAAATAATAATTAATTTTATCAACTCTTGCCATATTATTCCACCCCTAAATATTCGTTATAGGTAACCTCTCTGTCAATCACTTTACCATCTTCCTTAATATCAATAATTCGGTTAGCTACCGTTTGTGTTAATTCGTGGTCATGTGACGTAAATAAAATATTCCCAATAAATTTCTTCATCCCTTCGTTTACAGCAGTAATACTTTCCATATCTAAATGATTGGTTGGTTCATCAAACATTAAGAAATTAGCACCTGATAGCATAATTTTCGATAATACGCATCGTACTTTTTCTCCTCCTGATAATACTTTAACTTCTTTTAGTGCTTCATCTCCTGAAAATAACATTCTTCCTAAAAAGCTTCTTACATAGGTTTCATCTGGGTCTTTTGAATACTTTCTAAGCCATTCTGTTACATTTTCATCCGTATTAAACAAATAGTTATTGTCTTTTGGAAAATAGTTTTGCGTAATGGTAGTTCCCCACACAAGTTCTCCTTCATCTGGTTCTAATTCTCCAGCAATTATTTGAAATAATACCGTTTTAGCAATTTCATTATCGGCTAAAAATGCTATTTTATCGCCTTGTTTTACGTCAAAAGATATCTTTTCTAAAACTTTAACACCTTCTACTGTTTTAGATATATTTTTAACTTGTAAAATTTCTTTCCCTGGCTCTCTTTCTGGTTTAAAGTCAACATAGGGATACTTTCTATTCGATGGCTTAATCTCATCTAATTCTATCTTCTCTAATGTCTTCTTTCTAGAAGTTGCTTGTTTTGATTTAGAAGCATTCGCACTAAATCTAGCAATAAAGTCTTGTAATTCCTTGATTTTCTCTTCTTTTTTCTTGTTTTGCTCTCTGGCTTGTTTTAAGGCTAACTGGCTTGATTCATACCAGAAATCATAATTTCCTGGATATACTTTAATTTTGCCAAAATCTACGTCTGCTATATGAGTACATACTTTATTCAAAAAATATCTATCATGTGATACAACAATAACGGTATTTTCAAAATCCATTAAAAAGTCTTGTAACCAATTGATACTCTTTAAATCCAAATCGTTGGTAGGCTCATCTAATAACAGTACATCTGGATTACCAAACAAACTTTGTGCTAATAAAACTTTTACCTTATCTTTTGCTTCAATTTCCTTCATCAATTTATAATGATTTTCTGGAATAATTCCTAAATCATTTAATAAAATAGCCGCATCTGATTCGGCATTCCATCCATCTAGTTCAGCAAATCTTTCTTCTAGTTTGGCTGCCTTCATTCCATCTTCTTCTGAAAAATCTGGCTTACTATAAATTTCATCTTTTTCTTTCATAATATCATATAATTCTTTGTTTCCCATAATAACGGTATCCATTACCGTATTTTCTTCATAGGCAAAGTGGTCTTGTTTTAATACCGATATTCTTTCTCCCTTGTCTAGACTAACGTCTCCTTTGCTTGGTTCAATTTCTCCAGATAAAACTTTTAAAAAGGTAGATTTTCCTGCTCCATTGGCTCCTATAATTCCATAACAATTCCCTTTTCCAAATTTAATGTTTACTTCTTCAAATAATATTCTTTTCCCAAATCTTACGGTTACATTGTTTGCACTTAACATTTATCTTCTTCCTTTCTCATTTCTTGACTCGGTTATTATACACTATTCTTCCATACTTTTCAAGATCGAGTAGAGTAGAATGTGATTAATTTATGATAAGATCACCCTAGGAGAATATCTGATGAAAAGTTCA
>CANPHV010000042.1 GCA_947573965.1 uncultured Clostridium sp. | reverse complement strand
TATACTCGGCTTTTAAGGATTTTTTCACTTTTCAAAAAAATGTCGGGTAATAAGACATAAGATGAAGAAACAAATTTTAACAAACCAAAAAGAAAATAGAGGAATCACACTGATAGCACTTGTTATAACAATTATTGTGTTATTGATTTTAGCGGGAATCAGTATCGCGACACTAACGGGAGAAAATGGAGTGTTAACGAAGGCAAATACAGCAAAGGAACAAACAGAAATAGCAGATACCATAGAAAGAGCACGAGTTGATATCTTAGGAACACAAGCAGAAAATAAAAGTGGAGATATTACAAAAACACAATTTGTAAAAATATTAAATGATTATTTTGATGATGTCCCAACAGCAGAAGCATTACCAGAAGACTTGACAACATTAACATTAACGTCAAAAACAGAATATGGAAGTCATGCTATCAAAATATCCGATATATGGAATGGAACATTTGGAGGAGAGATTCCAGCAACTCCTGAATTTGACGAAAACACATTTACACTAGGAACCAATGAATCGGATGCTCAAAATACAGACAAATATGGATGGAAGGTACCAGAATATACGGTACAAGCGTCAGAAATGAGTACAAATGTATGGAGATTATTTTATCAAGATAGTAATTATACATATTTAATAACAGATGAATGTGTTGGAAGTTATAAGCCAAGTGATTATTATACAACAATGAAAAATGGAGAAGAACTAAAATACAAAACAGGAGCAGATGTAAGTACAGTAGGACAAAAATTAAATCCAATGATAAATTCATTATTTACATCAACCAATGAAAGTTCTAATATTAAAACAACGGCATGGTTAACTGATATATCAGATTTAGGAATGTGGAGTAGTTATAAAAATATGGATGCCGTATTTGCGATTGGAAGTCCAACAGCAGAATTATTTGCAGCATCTTATAATAACAGGAACAATAAATCAAGTATCATTACATTAGGTTTAGGAACATATGGTTATACAGAAAATACAGGAAGTAATTGGTTATCAGTTGATGATAATTATGGAATCTACAATAAAAGTACATCATCTTATTGGTGGCTTGCTTCGCCTTACTACCGCGACAGCAACCTCGAGTTGGGCGTGAGCGGTGACCGCGGCTATTTCGGCGGCATCAGCGACCTCGGCTCTAATGCGGTTCGCCCCATAGTTTGTATTCCAACATCTGTATTCAATAGCAAATATACGTTAGAAAATAAATAATATAGAACAAACGAATCTAGTTTGATAAAGAAGAACAGCACGGGCAGGCTTTTGGTCTGCCAGTGCTCGCACAAATGTAGATTAGGAGAAGAATATGAGTTTAATAAATATGGTAAGAAATATAAAAGAAATACACCCAAAACATTATTAATTTTTAAAGTTGGTGCATTTTGTGAGTCATATGGAAAAGACTCATACATACTTTCATATTTATTTAATTATCAAATAAAACCAAAAGGAAAAGACAATATTTCTAAAATTGGGTTTAGCAAAAAGGCAATACCAAGAGTGTTATCAAAATTAGAAGAACATAAAATAGATTATTTAGTAGTCATATGTATATGTGAAAAAACAAAGACAAGTAAGAGAAATTAGTGAAAAATTAATGAAACAAATGGATTTACCTAATTTTAAAGAAAAGCTGGTAAGAATAGAGGAAATCTTAAATGAAGGAAGAAAAGTTTAAAGTTATAAATTTTATAAGAGAATTTATCTTATTAGTAGATTCAAAAATGGAAAATTCTCCTAAAAAAGAAATAGAATTAAAAAATAGAATTAGAATGAACCTATATGATATCTTAGAACTATGCTATCAAGCTAATAGCAGTATAAACAAATAATTAACCAAAAGCAATATTATAAGTTTGGAATAAAAATGGACGATATTACTAAATATACTTGTGGTTGGCTAAATTCAATAGATATACATGAAAATTAGGGCATGGTTGAACGGTGGCTTGCTTCGCCTAACAACAACAACAGCAACAACGAGTTGAACGTGAACGGTGACAACGGCTATTTCAACAACAACAACGTCGACAACAACTCTAATGCGGTTCGCCCCATAGATTCTCTAAAAAACTGTGGATATATTTACTATTGGTAGAATATGAGAAGTGTTAGAGAAACAAACCATTTCCTTTAGTTATGAATTTATAACTATAAAACAAAAATAGATAAATTAATTTGTTAGTAGGTATGAAAACCAAAAGGGAGTTGATTTTAGAACTATTTTATAGCACAAGATATTTGTGCTATTTTGCTTTTTATGTCAAAAAAAGTTGTTTTTTTTGAGTAATTTTTTATAACAAATAAGGCTAGAAACCAAACTATTTAATGATATTTTTTCAGTTTTATAAAGATAAATTCGTGCTTTTAATTTTCTTTTTACATTACGATAACGTAGATATTTATTTTTTGAATTTCTACCTAAAAAAGAGTAATTATTAGTAGATTTATAGATTCGAGTTTTACTATTCAAAGATAAATTTTCTTTTTTTAGAAATTCCCTAATACTTACTAAACATTCTTTTAAATAGTTTTTAGATTCATGAAATAAAAGAAAATCATCTTGATATCTAACGTAATACTTGATTTTCAATGTTTCTTTAATAAAATGATCCATATCATTTAGATAAAAAATAGCTAGCACTTGACTTGTCATAGCACCAATACTTAATCCATTTTCTTCACTATCAATAATATCAAAAACAATTTTTAGAGCATCTTTGTCCTTGATTCTTCTTTCTAATTTTTCCTTTTACTAATTTTGATACTCTTGTATCAGATAAATTTACAATATTTGCTATATATTTATTTGTAATGGTACAATAACCAACGTTTTTACTAAAAAATAAGATTAGGGAATAGATATATTTTTCTTTATCATTTAAATGCTCATTTGTTAGGATTTCATAAGGTATCCATAGACCTTTTAAATTGTTTTCTTGCATATTTTCACCTTCTTTCGTAAAAAATAAAACACCTCACATGAGGTGCGACATTTAAAATATAGTATAAATTAAATAATAGGGGAATATAATATTAATGTCAAAATCGATTTGTATGGCAATCGCTTAAAAATTTTTTACCTTAGAAAAATCAAGGTTTTAAATTTTTACTAAAAAATAAGAATTGAGTATTTTCAATATGTAGAAGTTTTTTAAGCGATTGCCATAATCGATTTGACAAGTTATATATTTTATGTTAAAATATATTTAACTTAAGCAGGGGTTGAGTGAGTTCCACAACAAAATCGGAGCTCCCAGATTTAAATATCTGTTGCCCTTGCACATTTTTTATTTAATCAAAGTTTTTAATACTTACAATAACATTTTTAGATAATTCTTTAAACATTGCTAAGCAGTGTTTTTCTTTTTCTTCTCCATATTTTTGATATCCGTTTTGTATAGAATAGTATTTATTCACATAAAAAGATAAAATGTCAGCAATTTGTATATAATTAGTAGAGTCAGAATCCAAAAACATAGGATATTCTATAATATTATCAACATATTTTTGATGTATCACTGGAAAGAAAGATGCTAATTCCTTATTAAAATTTAATTGTTTATCAAGAAATATCATACTATTAGATTCTTTATTTTTCATATTATTACAAATTGCAGTATATAGTTTAGAAAAAGAATGTAAATAAGGATCTATTTTGACTAATTCTCCGTATTTTGCTTTTAATTCCTTTTTAAATGCTTTTTTATCTATTGCAATATAATAAAATTCTATAGGAAGATTTGATATAAGTACAACTAGCCTTTCTAAAATTTCTAAATTCTTATGCCAATCATTTTTACCAAAATATGTACGTTTCTTTGAATTAAAGATTTCATTAGTATGTACTTCATTATTTTTAAAATATGGATCAATTTCTGCTTTTTTATAATCTAGTAATCTATTTATATTATGCCAATTGTTTTCATTCACAAGAACACTACCTAAAACGAATATGGGTTGTTGTGAATTATCAAAATCAGTTCCAGTATTTCCACTTTCATCTGCATATAGTATATACATTGTTTTTCATCTCCTTCAAATATTTTTTATTATTATTGTTTTTATATAAACATATCTAAAAGATATATATAAATATTCTTACTATAGAACTAGCCAAACAACTTATTGGTAAAGAAAAAATGAATGTGCATAATGGAAGCCAATAAATGATATGCTTATATTCAATGTCTATTTTTTTACTAAATTTAACATAGATAGCAATACAAGATATAAATATAAAATGATAGATACCAGCTTTAATAGATGAAGCTATAACATCAAAGAAATCGTAATAACCTTCTACTACTTTTATAGTATCTCCATCAAATAGAATAATTCCAATGATTAGTTCAAAAATAAGAAGAGATAAAAAATACAAAACAATAATAAGAATTTTATTTTTATCTTTTTTTAACACTATTTATACCTCCCAATTTTCAAGTTTAAATTTAACTGTAAAATCGTATTCATCAGATAAAGTTATATCTAAATTCCACTTACCATTTTCCTGTTTATTTCCAATGACAGTTATATAAGCATTATGCAATGCTAGAAATAAATCGCCATCTTCGAAGGCTAGAGATTCATTGTAGTCACCAGTATTGAATTGATTTTTATCGCCATATGTTTCAATAATTTTATGCAAACATTTTTTGAAATTTTTATCATCTTGTATTTTATTAATAGTTTTAGTATCTGTAATAGTAAGATCTTTAGGAGCTTTGTGCAAAGAATTATTCAAACATTTAGCAGCAAAATTATATCCTTTTCCATTTAAAAGTAAAACTCCACCTTTTAATATACAACATTGTAGGATTTGGGTCATGTCAGACAAATAGGGTTTATCATTATAATAGTTACTAAATGCAAATCTAACAACATCAAAAGAAAAATTTTGCAGTACATCATATTCGCCATTCATAATTTTTTGAAAAGTATCTTCATTTTCTTTATATTTCTTGTTAATTTCAGAGGCTTGTTTTAACGTTATAACATCACAGCTATGTAAATTCATTAAAGTTGTAGTTCGATTAATAGTGTCAATATCAGATTGTAGTAAACTTCTATAATTATTGTAACAATCAAGAGGTACATCATTTAATAAATTCAAAGTTAAATATCTGTCTGTTAATAATTGTCTTTGAGCCAAAGGCAAAGTTTTTTTATTACATAACTTTAGTATTTTTCTATTTAATAAACTTTCTCCTTTTAAATTTTTGACATTATAAACATTGACCGAATTGCACATTTTCTTTAAGCAACCTAAACCATAAGTATATCTTGTATTACTAATCTTTCTTCCACATAAAGCACATCTTATCATAGAATAATACATCCGAACAAATTTTTATTACAATCATTATACCATAAATTTCCAAAATGTATAGCAATATGACAAAATTTATTCATTTTTTTATTAGCTAAAGGTAAAGCAAATGTTATACTTTCATATTTAATATTTTCTAACAATTTTTAATCAATTTTCTAACACTTTAAGATTTTTTATAAAAACACAAAAAATATCAAAAGCCAGAATAGAGTAAGTGTTAATTCTAATAATACATAGAACCATAATAATTTTACTGATTTTATATAAGGTTAAAAAACAATAACCATTAATAGCCAACATATCTAACACAGTTCTTAGGAACCAGTGTCAACGACGTGGGGGTTCGAGTCCCTTCAACCGCACCAAACATGAAAAATAAAGTAAAAAGAGTGTAATTTGCTTATAGCAATGGTTACACTCCTTTTATTTTTTAGAAATTTATTAAAATTGATGCAGTAGAAATTTTAAAGTCCAATTTCTTTCCTATTGGTTCTATTAAAAGAACTTTTATAAACATTATAATCTTATGTGTTTTTCTATAACTTCTATATTTTCCCCTCATATAAAACTAAATAAAGAAATAGTAGTTCAAGCTATTGTAATGTTTGAGAAAGTCTAGTACAATTATTAACATAAATAGTAATGGTAGGGAGATTATAATTTATGAATAATAGTGATAATAATATGGATATATCAAAAATAATTGATGATATGGAACCATTTGAATTTCGTATCAAAAAAGGTCAAGATTTTTCAGTTTATACATTGCCATTAACCAAAATGAATGAGCAATATTTATTAATTAAACAGATAGATAAACAGAGGAATAGCAGTGTACATTATTGATGATGGTACCAAAGTAATTGGAAGATTTGATATTGGCTATGATTTATCAACTACTGGAATAACATATCATATTATTGATAAATTTCAAAATAAAGGAATAGGGCAAACAGTATTAAGATTTATGAATTGAATATGTCAGAATATTTAAAATCTAAATCAGGAGAAAATAAACTAGATGAGCGATAATTTAAAATATTATGGAGAAAACAAAAAGGAATTTTTAGAAAAAGAATTTAATATAAAATTAATACCATCAAAGCCAACGCTAACAAGAGTAATTGCAATAGTAAACACTAAATGGCTATCTTTAAGTATAGTCTGCATATTAAAACAGCATATATAGACACAGGCATATATTGCTAGGACAAATAGCAGTAGATAGTAAAAGTAATAAAATATCAGCAGTTAGAGAATAAGTGTTCAAAAATTATTTAAAGGAAAAACTGAGATTGAATAATATACATTTTAATGATACAATACATTAAAATGTAACAGAAAAAGTTCATCAAATTACAAAGGAGAAAAAAATGAAACCAGAAATTGCAATGAAAATAAATCGAAGAATATTTCCAATCTATAAAGGCTTTGGATGGGATCCTTTATTTTATAGTGCCATTATATTTATATTTTTAACACAAGTAAAGGGAATTGCACCAGCAAAAGTAATGTATGCAGAAACCATTTATTCATTATTTTTGTTAGTACTACAAATACCAGCGACTGTTCTAATTGAAAAAATAGGAAGTAGAAAATCTTTGGTGCTAGGAACCATCTTAGCTACTCTTCAAATTGCCATGATGATATTTATCAATAACTTTACATTTTTAATCATTGCTTATTTCATGTCTGCTTTTGGAAATGCATTGAAAGACGTTGCTAGAAATACACTACTATATGCATCTACCAAAATAAGCAAAGGAAAAAATTCATTTGGAGCCATTAATGCAAGAGGCTCTTCAATGAGTTATATATTGAGTGCATCTACTTCTATTATGACAGGCTATTTATTTGTCGTTAATCCGTATCTTCCGCTTATTTTTTCTAGTTTAATGTCAAGCATAGCGGTAATCATAGCCTATCGATTTGAAGAAGTGGAAGAAAAGAAAACGAAGAAAACAACCATAAAGGAATTGATAGAACAAAATAAGCAAGACTTTAAATTTATTTTGAAATCTCAAAGATTAAGAGCGTTATTTCTATTTACTTCTATATTTGTAGGGGTATTAATGATGATTTCTACGTATGAAAAGAGTATATTAACTGAGTTACAAGTATCGCCACAATATTTTGGAATTATCTTTGCAGTAACTCCCTTAATACAATGTTTTTCGGTAAGATACCAAGACAAAATTCATAACACCTTTAAGAAGAAGACCTTAACCATTATTGCTATTCCAATCTTTCTTTCCTTTATCATGGTGGGAATTGCTACTTGTTTGAACTTGAATTTTTGGGTAACATTAATAATTGTTATGCTAGCTTTTTTCATACACCATTTCTTTCGAGGTCCGTATTGGGTGTTAGAAGATAGATATGTTACTAATTTTACGGAAGAAAGTACCAGAGTAAAAGTTTTATCTGTAAATAACTTAATAAAAAACATAGGACAAATTGTAATTAGCTTTTTAGGGGGATTATTACTAGAATTTAATACAACAAGTAAATCATACTTAATAGTAGGTGTAGTAGGACTAATTATAATGTGCTTAATTTTACTGTATATGAAAAAAAGAATTGGACTAAAACCAGAAGAGTATGGGAGGTAGGTATGGAAAAAAATATTTTAATTATAACAGGTGGAAGTAGTGGCTTGGGACTAGAAATAGTAAAACAAGCTATGAATAGAGGTCTTTATGTATGCAATTTAGGACGTAATGAACAAAAAATGAAAGAATTAGATAGTATTTTTCAGGAGAATTACAAGGGTTTTCTTGGCGATATAGCGGATGAAGAATTCGTTATCAAATCCATCCAAGAAATAGCCAAAATAGGAAACATTGCTTACCTGATAAATAATGCTGAGAAGGCATGTTTTAAAGAACCATCACAGTACACAAAAGCAGACATAGAATTATCTTTAAAAGGATTAAAAGGGATGATATTGTGTTCGACTCAAACCTTGAAAATAAAGAAGGAAACGGACTTAAAAATCATAAACATAATGTCTTCAGCAGCTTTAAAAGGGAATAAGCAAGAAGCATTATATTGTGCAGCAAAATGGGGAGAACGTGGTTATACAGAAAGTTTAAAAGCAGCCTATAAGGGAAGTAGTGTCAAAATTATAGGGGTGTATCCTGGTGGTATGAATACTGAATTTTGGGAGAATAATAGAGATTATGTTTCCGAAGAAAAATCAAAGGCATTTATGCCTCCGAAAGAAGTAGCTACCGTCATTTTAGATAATATAATGAATTATCATAACGTAAAGGTAGCAGATATTATAATTGAGAGAAATTGATTAATAGAAGTAAAAAGAGGAGGAACTTACTATGAAAAAAGATATCATACACTTTTTTGGGACAACAGGAAGTAAAGAATTATTTTTCAATAAAATTCGATTATCAGGAGGGCTATACTTAGATATCGATGATACCAAACTAATCATTGACCCAGGACCTGGAACGTTTTATCAATATATTAGCCACTATAAAAATGAAATCGATGGAATGCTTCTATCTCATGTACATATTGACCATTCTAATGACTTAAATCTATTAGTGGAACTTATGACCGATGGAGGAGAAAACAAAAAAGGGACTGTTTTATTGCCAAATCAGGCATTAGAAGATAGAGTATTACAACCATATGTTGTCAATTTTCCAAAAGAACTTAAGGTAATTAAGCCTAAAACTCAATATCAAATAAAAAATATTGAAATCATAACTTCAATAGAACATAGGCATGGGGTAGAGAATTATGGATTTAAAATTAAAAGTCAAAATCATGTGATAGGTTTAGTAACAGATACAGCCTATTTTCCAGAACTGTTAGCATCTTATAAAGAATGCCAAATCTTAATCATAAATGTTCCTTATTATATACAAAATAAGCGAAAACCAAAACATTTAGACATAGGAAATGTAGAGGAATTTATTCGAGAGATACAACCCAAAAAAGTAATACTTACTCATTTTAATCAAAATATGATAGAGAATAATCCAGCAAAAATAGCAGAAAACTTAGGTAAAAAATATGCAATAGAAGTAATAGCTGCAGAAGATGGCATGATATTAGAATTATAGGAGGAGAAGAAAAATGGAGCCAATAACGATAAAAAAACACTATGCTCTTTAACATAGCGTTTTACAATTTAAATTGACTTGCCAATTTGTCGATGGTAATACCACCTTGATTTTCCCAATCGATTTCAATGTTGTTAAATCTTTCATCTTGAAAACAATTTAACAATTGAATATCGTTAGGCTCTAATGTAAAAGCTAAAGCAGTTAAATTATCATCAATGTTTTGTAAAGTAGTTGTTTTTACAATCGGCTTTAAGTTTTTTTCTTTTACCAACCAATTTAGTAAGATTTGATTTTGCGTTTTATGATATTTTTGGGCTAAATGAACTAAAAAAGGGTAGTTCATTTTGGCAATTTGATTTCTTCTCAAGGCTTGATAACAAACAAATTGAATATTATTTTTTTGACAGAAGTCAAGTAAACCGATATTTTCGTAATATTTACATTCTAAATTGTAAACCCCTTCAAAACTAGTTAATTTAAAATGTTTTTGCAATTCTTGTAATTCTACTAATGAGGTATTACTAGCAGCAAGAAAACGAACTTTTCCTTTTTCTACTAAGCGATTGATTTCTTCATAAGTATCTAGTAAAGGTATTTTAGATACATAAGAATTATGAACTTGCAAAGCATCCACATAATCAATGTGCATACGTCTTAAGTATTCATCTAACTGCTTTTCAATATCTTCTTTTTTTTCGATATAAGCTTCCAGATGACAAGTAAGAAAAATATCGTCCTTTTTTACTTTTTGAAAGAAAGGATACAACAAATCAACGATTTTTCCATTATCATATAAAAGGCTAGTACTGATAAGATTTTGACCTTTTGAAACCGAATAGAATAAAGCTTGCAATGTTTTTTCTTTGTTTTCTAAATCTAGTTTATAGGTACCAATTCCAATGGGGGTAGTATTTATTAAACTTAACATAGATAAAACCTCCTTTTATGTAAAAACATTATAACAAAAGTTATAGTTGTTAGGCAAGAAACTCTGGAAATTTAATAGAAAATGTGATATAAGAATAGTATGGGAAGGGGGAAGTAGATTATGAAGTTAATCTTAGCGTCACAAGGATTTATGACATCAGAAATAGCCAAAGCAGTAGAAGAAATGGTTGGAAAGCCATTAGAAGAAATAAATGTAGCCATTATTAATGAAGCTTATGTAGCACTTGCAGGGGAAAAGGATAAAAGATGGCTCATTCGTGAATTATCACAACTTGAAAGTTATATAGGAGGAAATATTGATTTTATCAATTTAAGAGCCTGTACGAAACAAGAAATCACACAAAGGTTAGAGATAGCAGATATGATGTATATTGTAGGAGGTAAGCAGTTAGTATTACCGCAACTATTTAAAGAAACAGGATTTGATGAGATAGTAAAAGAATTCGCTAATAAAAAAGTGGTAATGGGGACGTCAGCAGGGGCAATTGTATTAGGAAGGCAAATTGAGGCTGCGGAATATTGGAAGGAAAAATATGGAATAACCAAAGAAGAGATAGGAGAGAAAACATTAGGCTTAACAAATTTCAATATTATTCCACATTATTTGCGTGGAGAACGTAAGAAATGGGATAGACAGTTTTATGAAAAAGTATTAAACAATAACCCATTTACTATTTATGCATTAACAGATGAGCAAGCGATTATGCAAGAGGATAATCATATTACTTTTGTTGGTGGGATGCCAGAGATTTTTGATTGAGGATGGAGAAAAGGATGAAGGTTCCAGTAGAGAAAAATAAGGAATATGTTGTAGAAATTATAGACAATGGATATGAAGGAGAAGGGATAGCGAAATTAGATAATTTTACTATCTTTATTCCCAATGGACTAAAGGGAGAAAAAGTAAAGGTTTTAATTGTAAAAGTGCTAACATCTCATGCTTTTGGAAAAATATTAGAGATAATAGAACCATCCAATTATCGAATAGAGAGTGACTGCGAAACTTATAAACGATGCGGTGGTTGTAGTTTGAGACATGTTCAATATGAGGAAACTTTGAAGATGAAGCAAAATGCAGTGCAAAGTTTGGTCAATAAAACTTTAAAGAAAAAGCTAGAAGTGGAACCAGTATGTGGCATGGAAAATCCATATCATTATCGAAACAAAGCACAATATCCAATTGGAAGAGATAAAAATGGAAAACCAGTTATGCGGTGTGTTTGCTAACCGAACACATGAGATTATTCCTATTCATAAGTGTCTGCTTCAAAATGAAAAAACAGAGGAAGTTGCTAAATTTATTTTTGATTTCATTGTTAAAAATAAGATTAGTATTTATGATGAAAAAACAGGAAATGGCTTAATAAGGCACATTGTAACGAAAATTGGCATCAACACAAATGAGATTATGTGTGTAATGGTAATAAACGGAAGGCAAATCCCAAAAGAGAAAGAATTGGTAACAGAAATTTTAAGTCATTTTCCAGAGGTAAGAACGATTATTAAGAATAGCAATATGAAAAACACGAATGTTATTTTAGGTCAGGAAAATGTTATGCTACATGGTAGTGGCTATATACAAGATAAATTAGGGGAATATTGTTTTAAAATATCGCCATTGTCTTTTTATCAAGTAAATCCAATGCAAGCGGAAAAGCTATATTTAAAAGGGGTAGAAGCAGCTAATATAAGTAAAAAAGATGTTGTGTTTGATTTATATTGTGGCATTGGTACGATTTCTTTGTTTATGTCTTCTTGTGCTAAAAGGGTGTATGGAATTGAAATTGTAAAAGAAGCGGTTGATATGGCAAAGGAAAATGCTAAATTAAATCAAGTGGATAATGTGGAGTTTATAGCGGGAGACGTGGAAGAAGCTTTCGATGATTTGCTTCATAATAGAAAAATAATACCAGATATTGTTATGGTAGATCCACCAAGAAAAGGTTTGGATGATAAGACAGTAGAGAATATTTTGGCAATGAGACCAAAACGATTGGTTTATATTAGTTGCAATCCTGCTACTTTGGTTAGGGATTTGGCTAAGATGGAAGAGTTATATACGATTAAGAGGATAGAGCCAGTGGATATGTTTCCATTTACGAGCCATATCGAAACTGTTACACTTCTAACCTTGAAAAATCAATAGTTATAGCGATTTT
>CANPHV010000041.1 GCA_947573965.1 uncultured Clostridium sp. | reverse complement strand
ACGCTGAAAGCATCTAAGTGTGAAGCCCACCCCAAGATAAGATATCCCATACCGTCAAGGTAGTAAGATTCCACGTAGACTATGTGGTTGATAGGTTGGAGGTGTAAGTGTAGTAATGTATTAAGCTGACCAATACTAATAAATCGAGGGCTTAACCAATACTATAAAAAGCAATCGAAAGAAAGAAGAAGATAAATTCTAAAACGAACCTAAAAATTCATCTATGTATTTTTGAGTGTGCTTACAAAAGTACCATATAATTTTCTAGTGACGATGACATTTAGGGTAATACCTGTTCCCATTCCGAACACAGAAGTCAAGCCTAAATGTGCCGAAGATACTTGCGGGTTACCCTGCTGGAAAAATAGGTTGTTGCTAGTTTTTTTATTTTAATAAAAAAAATAACCTAAGAATTAATGAAAGTGATAATTTTTAGGCTATTTTTTTTTAATGCTTTACTTTATGGGAAACAATATGGTAAAATAAGATTAATGTAAATAAAAGGGTGGTAAAAATATGCAAGACTGCTATAAAATATTAAAAGTAAATAAGGCGTTAATTCTTCAAAAAAATATACAGAAAGAATGGGATGAAGCAAATGTAGATGCTTATATTAAAAGGTGTTATGATGAAACAATAAGAAAAGAAGTAGAAATTCCAAGGAAAGTTGCAATAGACAGTATCACAGATGAATTAAAATTGATGGAAGAACTAGAATTGCTAGAACAAGTACAAAGACTTTGTGAGGAAGCATATCAAATAATAGGAACAGCAGAGGGAAGAGCAAACTATGCCGAAACAGCAGAGTTAAACGAAAAGGCCCATTTTGAACAGGTAAAAAATGCAACAGCACAGGAAAAATTTAATAAGTTAAAGAAAGAATATGATAGAATTAGACAAGAGGCTGAAATACAAAAAGAAGAACAAGCCAATAAATATAATAAATTTAGAAAAAAATACCAACAAAGAACGAAAAGGACACCCTATAATATTTTAAATATTCAAAAAGAAAATTTTGAAAAACTTTCTTTTAAAGAAAAAGCAAGAGAATTAAAAGACAAAAAAGAAATCTTACTAAAAAATGCTTCAACCTTATTAAACCAAAATCAAGATTTTATGAATCGAGCAGAAATAAATCTAAGAATGAATGAAATAGCAGAAGCATATGAGCAGTTGAATTTACAAATAAAAGAAAGCAGATATGACCATGCAAAAGAATATCAACCAGATTTAATAAAAGGAATGCTAGAAAATAACAATTCTATTGACAATAAAATAGTAATTAGACAAAAAAATAGAGAAACAGAAAATGACAATCCAATTGATGAAAATATGTATAATGGAGAACGACATTTAACAGACGAAAAAAGAAGAAATTTAAGAGTAAAAACCATAGCACAAATAGGATATCAAAATACTTTCGATAAAAAAGGATGGCTATATCAATATCAAATAACAAGAAGAATTAACGGAGAAGATAAAAGTGATATTGTTACTTCACCTGTGTCAGTTGCAGACATATTGCTAGATAAAAGAATAGGAAAAGAGGGAGCAATTGATTTATATAATTTTCTTGCGAATAAACTATTTTCAGAAGAAACAATCAAGGGAGCACAAAAAAACGCAGGATTTATTGGAAGTATTAAGCAAGACGAAGAAGGGAACTATTGTCTTACATTGGACCAAAATCAATTAGACCCAGAAGAGCAAGAAATGTTAGCAGCAACTATAATATGTAGAGAAAAAGAAAGACAAAAAAATGAAGAAGGAAGATAAGTAATGGCAAAAGTAACATGGAAACCAGGAACCTTTTTATACCCATTACCAGCAGTAATGGTAAGTTGTGGGAATATGGAAAAATCAAACATTATAACAGTTGCATGGACAGGCATCTTAAACACCAATCCAGCAACTGTCTATATTTCTGTGCGTCCAACGAGATATTCGTACGAAATAATTAAAAAAAGTGGAGAATTTGTCATTAATTTAACCACAAAAGAATTGGCGAGAGCCACTGATTGGTGTGGGGTAAAAACAGGGGCAAAGGTAGATAAATTCAAGGAAATGAAATTACACAAAGAAAAAGCCAATTTTGTTCAATGTCCCATGATAAAAGAAAGTCCAGTATCAGTAGAATGTAAAGTAAGAGAAATTAAAGAACTTGGCTCACATCATATGTTTATTGCTGATGTATTAGCCATTAATGCAGACGAAAAATATATAGATGAAAAAGGTGGATTTGACATTTCAAAATGCGACTTAATTGCCTATTCCAATGGACATTATTATTCTTTAGGAAAGAAAATCGGAAAATTTGGATTTTCCGTACAAAAAAAGAAAAAAATGGGGAAAAAGCATTGACACAAGTGGAAAAAAGTGGTACAATAATCAAGCGTATCATTATTACGAATGTACGCTCACATCGTTTCAAAAAGTAATGTTAAAAAATACGGAGGTGTTATTCATATGGCAGCAAAAGGACCAAGAGAAAATATAACATTAGAATGTACAGAGTGTAAAAGAAGAAATTACACAACAACCAAAAACAAGAGAAATAATACAGATAGATTAGAACTCGTTAAATATTGTAAATTCTGTAAAAAACGTACAACACACAAAGAAACTAAATAGTAATAAGCTATTTTAAGGAGGAAATAAAATGGCTAATAAAGAAGCAAAGGCGAAAAAAGAAAATAAAAACAAAAAAAGTTTTTTCAAAGACTTTAAGGCTGAATTAAAAAAAGTAAGTTGGCCAACGCCAAAACAATTAGTAAATAACACAACAGCCGTAGTAACAATTGTGATTATTACAGCCGTTATTGTTTTTGCATTAGACGTAGTATTCGAAACACTAAACAAACATGGTGTTGATAAAATCAAAGAAGTAATCGGGACAGAAAATACAGTAGAAAATACCAATACAGAAAACACCACAGAAGATACCAACACCAATAACACAGAAGGAGAAAATACAACCGTAGAAAATCCAGAAGCATCTAGTGAAGAAAATACGGAAGCGGAAAATAATGCAGAATAATTAATTGAAAAAATAAAGGAGGCTATCTATAAAATGTCTCAAAAAGATTATGATAACGTAGCAAGATGGTATGTTGTACATACTTACTCTGGTTATGAAAATAAAGTAAAAGCCGATTTGGAAAAAACCGTTAAAAATAGAGAGTTAGAAGAATTCTTTTTTGATATCATAGTTCCTATGGAAGAACAAATAGAAATCAAAGATGGAAAAAGAAAAACTAACTTAAGGAAAGTTTTTCCAGGCTATGTATTAATTAAAATGATAGTAACAGAAGAATCTTGGTATATCGTAAGAAATACGAGAGGCGTTACCGGATTTGTAGGTTCAGGAACAGACCCTATTCCATTGACAGAAGACGAAATTAGAAATATGGGATTTGAAGATGTGCCAGTTAATGTAGATTATGAGGTAAATGAACAAATACAAGTTATGAATGGTCCATTCGAAGGTTCAGTAGGTACTGTCCAAGAAATCAATACGGAAAAACATAAAGTAAAAGTTCTATTATCTATGTTTGGAAGAGAAACACCAGTAGAATTAGAATTTTCACAAGTACAAAAAATAAAATAGGGAGGTGCCATTAAAATGGCAGAAAAAGAAATATCAAATTTAATTAAATTACAAATTGAAGCAGGAAAAGCATCACCAGCTCCACCAGTAGGTCCAGCTTTAGGTTCAAGTGGTGTTAATATCATGCAATTTGTAAAAGAATTCAATGATAGAACAGCAAACCAACCAGGAATGATTATACCAGTAGTAATTACTGTTTACAAAGATAAATCATTTGATTTTATCACAAAAGTTCCACCAGTTGCTGTATTAATTAAAAAAGCAATTAAAATTCAAAAAGGTTCTGGAAAACCAAATATGGATAAAGTTGCTAAAATAACAAAAGCACAAGTAAAAGAGATTGCAGAACAAAAAATGCCAGACTTAAATGCTGCAAGTATAGAAACAGCTATGAGTATGGTTGAAGGTACAGCTAGGTCTATGGGTGTAGTTGTTACTGAATAAAACAAAAACTACCCAAAATCATCATCTTGCACATTTTCGCATCAATCCTCAAACCTCAACGTACAACAGTACGTTATTGGCTTGATAATTGATACAAAAATGCACAATATAATAATTTTGAATAGTTTTAAAATAAATATAAAAAATTGGGAGAGTAAAAAATAAAATAGTTGCTCGTTAGAACCAAAGGAGGTAAAGAAAAATGAAAGTATCTAAAAGATATGCAGAAAGTGCAAAATTAGTAGACAAAACCAAAGAATATGAGGTAAAAGAGGCATTAGAAATTATTGAAAAAATGCCAAAAACAAAATTTGATGAAACTGTTGAATTACATGTAAAATTAGGAGTAGACTCTAAACATGCAGACCAACAAGTAAGAGGAACTGTAGTACTTCCAAATGGAACAGGTAAAACACAAAAAGTATTAGTATTTGCCAAAGGACCAAAAGCAGAAGAAGCAGAAAAAGCAGGAGCAGACTTTGTTGGAGCAGAAGAATTAATACCAAAAATTCAAAATGATAACTGGTTTGACTATGACGTTGTTGTTGCAACACCAGACATGATGGGTGTTGTAGGTAGATTAGGTAAAGTATTAGGACCAAAAGGTTTAATGCCAAACCCTAAATCAGGAACAGTAACAATGGACGTAACAAAAGCAATCAATGAAATCAAATCTGGTAAAGTAGAATATCGTTTAGATAAAACAAACATTATTCACTTAGGATTTGGAAAAGTTTCATTTGGTACAGATAAATTGTTAGAAAACTATGAAACAATTATCAATGCTATTATCAAAGCAAAACCAGCAGCAGCAAAAGGTCAATACATTAGAAGTGTAGCTATTACAACAACAATGGGACCTGGAATTTACATTAATCAAAAATAAGATAGAATTTAGCCAAAGACAGTAGGCAAAAACTTAAGACCTACCGAGGTAAAATGAGAGTAATAAAGCACTCTTTTTGTAGCCTTGGTAGGAGCAAAAGAGTGTTATTTATTTTTAAACAATAAATAAAAAAATTCATAGGAGGTGAAACCAACCAAATGGCAAGTGAAAAAATACTAAATCAAAAGAAAGAAGAAGTAAGCAAATTAGCAGCTGAAATGAAAGAAGCTAAATTAATACTTCTAACAGATTACAGAGGAATCAATGTAACAGACGATACAACTTTAAGAAGAGATTTACGTAGTGCTGGTGCTAAATATACAATTATTAAAAATAACATAACAAGAAGAGCATTAGCAGAATGTGGAATAGAAGGTTTAGAAGAAAAATTAGAAGGACCAACAGCAGTTGTTATGAGTTCAGAAGATTACTTAGAACCATCTAAAATCATTTATAAATTTAGCAAAGATAATGAATATTATACAATCAAAGGTGGCGTAATTGAAGGAAAAGTAATGACAGCAGAAGAAATCATTACGATTGCTAAATTACCATCAAGAGAAACTTTATTATCAATGCTTGCTGGAGCATTACTTGGAAATATTTCAAAAGTTGCGGTAGCATTAGAACAAGTAAGACTTCAAAAAGAAGAAGCTGGAGAAAAAGTAACTGTTTCTGTACCAGCAGAAGAACCAGCAGTTGTGGCAGAAGAGCCAGCTGCAGAAGCTAATACTTCTGAAGAAGCATAAGCTTTAAAACTAAATATAAATAGAGTAGTGAACTTAAATCACTAGAAAGAGGAGGATTTTAAAATGGAAAAAATAGAAAAATTAATCGAAGAAATCGACGCTTTAACCGTTGTTGAATTAGCAGATTTAGTTAAAGCTATCGAAGAAAAATATGGAGTATCTGCAGTAGCAGCAGCTGCACCAGCAGCTGGAGGAGCAGCAGCAGGAGCAGCAGCAGAAGAAAAATCATCTTTTGATGTAGTTTTAACAGATGCAGGAGACCAAAAAATTAAAGTTATTAAAGTTGTTAGAGATGCAACAGGATTAGGATTAAAAGAAGCAAAAGACTTAGTAGATGGAGCACCAAAAACAGTTAAAGAAGGAGCTTCTAAAGAAGAAGCAGAAGACTTAAAAGCTAAATTTACAGAAGTTGGAGCAGTTGTAGAATTAAAATAATTAAAAATACTAAAAACAAGCCATTTTAGGCTTGTTTTTTTGGTAAAAAAAGTATATAATAGAAAGCAAATTGAAAATAGGAGATGAGAATATGCAAGTAAGCAAAGAAGAAATTTTACACATAGCAAATTTAGCACATTTAGAGATAGAAGAAAAAGAAATTGATAACTATCTAAGCAATTTACAAGACATTTTAAACTTTGCTAATATCGTAAACAATGCACCAGTAGAAAATTTGGATATAACCATAGGTGCCAATGAAGCAAAAAATATGTTTAGAAAAGATGAGATACAAATATTTGAAGATAATGAAAGTTTATTGCAAAATGCAGTAGAAAAAGAACAAAATATGTTCAAAATACCAAAAGTACTTTAATAATTAAAATTTAGAAAGAGGGAAACTTATGATTATTGGAATTGATATAGATGATACTATTTCAGATACCTATGCTTGTATATTTCCATATGCGCAAAAATATACAATAGAAGATTTAGGAAAAAAGCTAGGAAATGGTGGTAAATTTAGTACGAACCATATGTATGTTGAAGGATTTCATAAATGGAATGAAGAAGAAGCTAGAAACTTTTTTGACAAATATTATGAAAGTATATTATTAAATGTAAGGCCAAAATTATTTGCAGTAGAAACAATTCAGAGATTAAAAGAAGAAGGTCATAAAATTATTCTTATTACAGCTAGATTTCTATCTAAGAAATTTGATGTAAAAGAATTAACCTTAAAATGGTTAGAAGATAATAAAATTTATTATGACGAATTGATTATAAATGCACAAAATAAAGTTGAGGTCGCCCAAAATAAGGAGATAGACCTATTTGTAGACGATAGCATACAGAATTGTGAAAAAATGATAAAAACACAAATAAGAACATATATAATGAATACAATTACTAATTCAAATTATGAAAATGAAGAAATCAAAAGAATTTACTCTTGGCCACATCTATATCAGGAAATTAATAATTATGAAGGAGGAAAATAGATGAATATTACAGAATTAACCGTACACGAATTGCAAGAAAAAATAAAAAGCAAAGAAATAACAATTAAAGAGATTACCAAAGCTTACGTTGATAGAATTAATGAAAAAGAAAAAGATGTACAAGCTTTTATTACAACTTTAACAGACGAGGCCGTGAAACAAGCAGAAGAAATCCAAAACAAAAAAGAAACAGGAGAAATTACAGGAGATTTAGCAGGAATACCAATTGGAATTAAGGACAATATTTGTATAAAAGGAGTAAAGACTACCTGTGCTTCTAAAATGTTAGAAAACTTTGTAGCGCCTTACAATGCAACCGTTATCGAAAAAATAAGCCAAGAAAACATCATATCTTTAGGGAAACTAAATATGGATGAATTTGCCATGGGAAGTTCAACAGAACATTCTTATTTTAAAAATACCAAAAATCCATGGGATTTAAAGAAGGTACCAGGAGGTTCTTCAGGAGGAAGTGCAGCAGCAGTAGCAGCCAATTTAGTGCCTTGGGCATTAGGATCAGATACAGGAGGTTCTATTAGACAACCAGCGAGTTTTTGTGGGGTAGTTGGCTTAAAACCAACCTATGGATTAGTATCAAGATATGGGTTAGTAGCGTTTGCTTCATCCCTAGACCAAATAGGACCAATCACAAAAGACGTAAAAGATGCTGCTATGCTTTTGAATATCATAGCAGGACATGACAAAAAAGATACTACTTCAAGCCAAAGACCAAAAGTAGATTATACCAAAGCACTTAAAAATAACGTGAAGGGACTAAAAATAGGGCTACCAAAAGAATTTTTTGGAGAAGGAATTAACGAAGAAGTCAAAGAGAGTTTACAAAAAGCAATTGAAACATATAAAGAATTAGGAGCCGAAATAGAAGAATTTTCCTTAGATATTTCTAAGTTCTCATTAGCTGCTTATTACATTATTGCTTGTGCAGAAGCAAGTTCAAATTTAGGTAGATTTGATGGTATTCGCTACACATATCGTACACCAGAATTTAAAAACTTAAAAGAAATCTACAAAAAATCAAGAAGTGAAGGATTTGGAGCAGAAGTAAAAAGAAGAATTATCTTAGGAACTTATGTATTATCTTCTGGCTATTATGATGCTTATTATAAAAAAGGTCAACAAGTGCGAACTTTAGTAATGAACGAATTTAACAAAGCGTTTGAGAAATATGACGTCATTTTGACACCAACTTCACCAACAGTTGCCTTTGACATTGGTTCAAAGTCTAATAATCCATTAGAAATGTATTTAGCAGATATTTGTACCGTATCTGTCAATGTAGCAGGGCTTCCAGGAATTTCAATTCCATGTGGGGTAGACAAAGCAGGAATGCCAATTGGAATGCAATTAATTGGAAATAAATTCTGTGAAGAGACGATATTAAATGCAGCTTATACCTTTGAACAAGCCATCCAATTTAGAAAGAATTATCAACCTACATTTACGAAATAGAGGAGAAAAGGAGGAAAAAATGTCAAGAGAAGATTATGAAGTAATAATAGGGTTAGAAGTTCACGCAGAGCTTTCAACCAAAACAAAAATATTTTGTTCCTGTCCAACCAAATTTGGAGCAGAGCCAAACACACAAACCTGTCCAATTTGTATGGCCATGCCAGGAACCTTGCCAGTGTTAAATGAAAAGGTAGTAGAATATGCCGTAAAAGCAGGATTAGCAACTAATTGTGAAATTTCAAGAGACAGCAAAAACGATAGAAAAAATTATTTTTATCCAGACTTACCAAAAGCTTATCAGATTTCACAATTTGATAAACCACTATGTGAGAACGGGTTTATTGAAATCGATACAGAAGATGGAAAAAAGAAAATAGGATTAACCAGAATTCATATAGAAGAAGACGCAGGAAAATTAAATCATGACGAATTTGGTGGAGGAACTTTGGTTGACTTAAACAGAGCAGGAGTTCCGCTAATCGAAATTGTATCAGAACCAGATATTCGAAGTGCTGAAGAAACAGAAAAATATCTAAGAAAATTAAAATCTATCTTAGAATATATCGAAGTATCAGACTGTAAAATGCAAGAAGGTTCGTTAAGAGCGGACGTCAATGTATCAGTAAGAAAAAAAGGAGACACGAAATTAGGAACACGTACAGAAATGAAGAATATGAACTCTTTTAGAAGTATTACTAGAGCCATTGAATATGAAGTAGATAGACAAATTGACGTCATCGAAGATGGTGGAAAAATTGAGCAAGAAACGTTAAGATGGGACGAAGTATCTGGAAAAACATTTTCTATGAGAGATAAAGAAGACGCACAAGACTATCGTTATTTTCCAGACCCAGACCTAGTAGCCATCAAACTATCAGAAGAGTATATTCAAAACATTAAAGAAACCTTGCCAGAATTACCAGAAAGCAGAAAGCAAAGATATCTAGAAGAATATAAACTATCACAAAAAGACGCTAATTTAATCACTTCTTCTAAATATTTGTCAGACTTATTCGAAGATGCTATCCAAGTATGTAACAATCCAAAAGCTGTAAATAACTGGATTATATCAGATATTTCAAGGATTTTAAATGAAACAGAAATGGAACCAATTGAAATACCATTCGATAGCAACCAACTAGGAAAATTAGTGATTTTAATAGACAAAGGAACCATCAGTTCTAGCATAGGAAAAAAAGTACTAGTAGAATTATTTGAAAATCCAAGAGACCCAGAAGACATCATCAAAGAAAAAGGTTGGATACAAATATCAGACGAAGGAGCCATCCAAGAAGTAGTACAAAAAATACTAGAAGCAAACCCACAATCAATAGCAGACTATAAAGCAGGAAAAGACAGAGCATTAGGATTCTTAGTAGGACAAGCCATGAAAGAAACCAAAGGAAAAGCCAATCCCCAAATGCTAAACAAAATGTTTTTAGAGGCACTTTCTGGGACAGGCACCGAGTGACCATTTGTCCCTTTCTGGGACAGTCCCTAAAGTGGACATTTTTGATAAAAAACGGGACAAGCTATGTAAAAGCTTGTCCTTTTCCTTTTGCCGTATTTAAAATGAATTATTCTTGCTATATACATTAGATTAATTGCTTTTTAATGCTATCTACAACAAAACCACAGACAACAAATTCGATGGCAAAAATCAAACTAAGTTTAAACAAATTAATACCTATGTAAAACATAGAGGGAGAAGTAAAAGCAAAGCTATAAGCCAAAAGTATAAGAACTGACAAAATGCAGATAGCAAAGCAAAATTTCAAGCCATTATACATAATTTTGTAAGTTAATTTATCTAAATTTTTAAAAACTTTTGAAAACTTTTTTAACATAAGACACCTCTTCTAAACAAATATTATCATAATTAATAGTAACATGAAAAAAGAGGGAATACAATGGAAATTAAAGGGAGATAAATGTCCACTTTAGGGACTGTCCCAGAAAGGGACAAATGGTCACTTGGTGCCTGTCCCAGAAAGACCCAAATGGTCACTCGGTGCCTGTCCCAAAAAGACCCTAAAAAGTTCAACCAAATAAAACAAAAAACCTTATTGCAAAGAATAAGGTTTTAGGTTAGGCCATAGCGGCATTTAATTTTTTAGATAAGCTAGATTTTTTTCTAGCAGCTGTATTTTTTACGATTACACCTTTTGTGCAGGCTTGGTCGATTTTTTTCGTTGCTTCAGAGAATAATACTTTAGCTTCTTCTGTGTTTCCACTTGCGATAGCTTCTTCGAATTTTTTAACAGCTGTCTTGTAGGCAGATTTAATCATATTATTTCTTAAAGTTTTTTTCTCAATTACTTTAACTCTTTTTTTAGCTGATTTAATATTTGGCATTTCTTTTAGGCACCTCCTCTTAGTCTAAATTACACTATAACATATGATATTCTAACATATTTTTTTAGAAAAAGCAAGTAAAATTCAAAATAATTATTGTAAAGCCTATATTTTTATGATATATTGGTATAAGAAGAGATAAGAAGGGAAGTGTGATTATGATAGCAATTGGATGTGACCATGGAGGTTATCGATTAAAAGAGGAAATTAAAAAATATTTGGAAGAGAAACAAATACCATATAAAGATTTAGGCTGTATGAATGAGGAAAGAGTAGATTATCCTAATGTTGCTAAAGAGGTAGCAAAAGAAGTACAAGCTAAGAATTGTGAAAAAGGAATATTGATTTGTCGTTCTGGAATTGGGATGAGTATGGTTGCCAACAAATTTAAGGGAATTCGTTGTGTACTTTGCCATGATGAATTTACTGCTAAGTATTCAAGATTACACAATGATGGTAACGTTTTAGCTTTAGGAGCAGACGTAGTAAGTGAAAATGAGGCAATTTGTATTTTAAGAATGTGGCTTGCTACAGAATTTGAAGGGGGAAGACACCAAGAAAGAATTGATTTGATAAAAGATGTAGAAGCAGAAAACATGAAATAGGAGGCAACGCTTATGTGGGGAGATATAGCCATTGCTTTTCTACTAGCTTTTATTGTGACTTTTATGGCAACGCCATACACAATAAGGATTGCTAGAAAAGTAGGAGCAGTAGATGTACCAAGAGACCAAAGAAGAATGCATAAAAAAGCTATGCCTAAATTTGGAGGACCAGCGGTTATCTTGGGCTTTCTAGTAGCAATTGTGTATTTATTAATTGTAAAGAGCTTAGAAAATACCATAGATTTATTTGGTCCAGAACAATATGGGATGAAATTGTTACGGAATGCTTTTAGGTGGAATTGTTATATCTATTTTTTGCATATTCGATGATATTGTTACTATCAAGCCATTGGTAAAATTATTAGGACAAGTCATAGCAGCGAGTATCGTGGTAGCATTTGGGGTAAGAATAGATGAAATAACACCAGCTTTCCTGGCAACGAATGAATTAAAAGAAGTATTTTCGATTATTTTAACAATAGGCTGGATAGTTGGAGTAACCAATGCTATTAATTTGATTGATGGGTTAGACGGCTTATCGGCCGGAATTTCTGTGATATCAGCAGTATCGTTATTGATTATATTTGTACTAAATGGTTCGCCACTGATATCTATTTTACTAATAACAGCTTTAGCAGGAGCATTAGTAGGATTTCTACCATTTAATTTTGCACCAGCTAAAACCTTTATTGGAGACACGGGTTCTAACTTTTTAGGTTTTTCCCTTTCCATTATTTCAATATTGGGAGTGGCTAAAACCTATACAGCAGCTGTAATTGTGTTGCCATTGTTAGCACTAGGGTTGCCAATATTTGATACTATGTGGGCAATTATTAGAAGATTGATTAAAGGAAAATCCATTAAAGCAATTTTTAAGGCAGATAAAGGGCATTTACACCATATTATTGTTTCAAGGGGATTTAGCCAAAAACAAGCTGTGTTAATTTTATATGGAATTGCAGCAACCTTTGGAATATTTGCCATTATCTTGTTAGAAAGTGGAATTTGGAAAGCATTGTCTTTTTTATTAATGGTAATAGTTGCACTAGGATTAGGATACAAGAACTTTCAATCTGAAAAGTTTGATTCACAAAGATATGAGTGTGTAGAATGCAAATATATTTATAATCCGAAATCTGGCAACGAAAAGGCTGGTGTTAAACCAGGCACAGAGTTTGAAGATTTACCAGATGACTGGGTATGTCCAGTTTGTGGTGAGGGAAAAGATATGTTTCAAGTTCATAGATAGGTAAAAAAAGTTACGATAAATGTAACTTTTTTTGTCGTATATGGTATAAATGATGAGACAGTTAGTGTAAAATTAATGTAGGCAAAATAAAAAATGTCTACATTATTTTTTTTG
>CANPHV010000040.1 GCA_947573965.1 uncultured Clostridium sp. | reverse complement strand
CGATATTACATTAGACTACGGAGCAACTTATGCAGACGTAGAAAACGAATTACCAACAGGATGGACATTGACCGAAGAATACAACAAAGCTGAAGTATTGAACGCAACCGAAGGAATTATCTTAAATACAATCTTCAAAGCAACCGATGGAAACCATACAGACGTAAATTCAACTGTAAAAGTAATTATCAAAAAATTACCAGCAACAACAGAAACAACATTAAATGATATTACATTAGACTACGGAGTAACTTACCAAGACGTAGAAAACAAATTACCAACAGGATGGGCGCTAACCACAGAATACAACAAAGCAGATGTATTAAATGCAACAACAGGAACAAACTTAAATGTAGTATTCAAAGCAACCGATGGAAACCATACAGACGTAAATTCAATTGTAAAAGTAATTATCAACAGAGTACCAGCAACAACAGAAACGACATTAAACGATATTACATTAGACTACGGAGTAACTTACCAAGACGTAGAAAACAAATTGCCAGCAGGATGGACATTAACCGAAGAATACAACAAAGCAGATGTATTAAATGCAACAACAGGAACAAACGTAAACGTAGTATTCAAAGCAACCGATGCAAACCATACTGATGTAACATCAACAGTAAATGTAATCATCAACAAAGTACCTGCAACAACAGAAACTACATTAGATGACATTACATTAGACTATGGAGCAACTTATGCAGATGTAGAAAATGAATTACCAGAAGGATGGGCATTAACAACAGAATACAACAAAGCAGATGTATTAAATGCAACAACAGGAACAAACGTAAATGTAGTATTCAAAGCAACAGATGCAAACCATACCAATGTAACATCAACAGTAAATGTAATCATTAACAAAAAAGCAATTACAGATGCAGACGTAGAAATAAAATTACCAGAAAACTTAGTAGTAAATGGCGAAGCAAAAGAAGTAACCGTTACCTTGAAAAACAACATTGATGCAGATTATACTGTAAGTTACACAGGATCTAATCTAGTAGATGGAAAACCAGTAAATGTAGGAGAATATGAAGCACATATTACGGTAACAGGAAGAGGAAACTACACAGGAACTATTACTAAGACAGTAAGCTTTAAAATTGCTGCTAAAGCAGTAACAGAAAGTGATATAACAGTAACAGGATTAGACAACCTTGTATATGACGGACAAGTAAAAGAAGCAACAGTAACAGTTAAAGCAGGAATTGATGCTAAATACGAAGTAACTTACGAAGGTGAGAACCTAGTAAATGGCGAAGCAATTAATGCAGGAAGTTATACAGCAGTAATTAAAGTAACTGGACAAGGTGATTATGCTGGAGAATTCACAATTAGAAAAGACTTTACAATTGAAAAAGGAACTTATAAACTACCAGAAACTGTAACTTTTGAAGACTTAACAGTAGATTACGATGGTAAGGCACACGAAATTTTAGCACAAAACGTTCCAGAAGGAATTAAAGTAAGTTATGAAAACAACAAAAAGACAGAAATGGGAGTATATCAAGCAAAAGCAACCTTTACAATTGATACTACAACACTAGCAGGACAATTAATAGCTAAGAACTACAAAGAAGTAAAACCAATGACAATGGAGGCTAAATTGATAATTGAAAAAGTAACTGGAATCCGTGTAATAAATGCACCAACTACACTTGACTTTGGAAAAGAACTTCCACTTGCTAATATAGAATTAGAAGTAACAAGTTCAAACGGATACAATACAACTACAAGAAGAATCAAATTAAATGATTCAAAATGTAAAGTTGAATATATCAACAATAGTTTAGGATATCATGATGTAACTGTAACTTATAGAGGACAAACAACAGAGTTTAGAATAGAAGTAAAAGACTATGTAGCATCTATTACAGCATTCTATGATGGTATTGTAAATAATAGCTGTCCATTTGGATATGCATTAGACAGTAGTAAAATTAATGTAACACTAAACTATGCGTCAGGAAACCATAAATATGGTGTTAAAGATGGATTGACAATAGGAAGCATGCCAGAAAAAGCGATTACAGATACTGTTGAAATAGCAGTAAGTTATCAAGGAATGTCAACAACATTAACCATAACAACCGATAAACCAGAAATTGAATACTTAAAAGACAATGTTATGGATAAGTTAGAAGAAGACAAGCCAATTACTTCAACTAAGGGTGTAACAATTTATGCAGCAACAGATAGTAGACTACCAGAAGGATATGTAACAACAATCAAAAAAGACGGACAAGATTTCCAAGTTATAACAGGAGGAACTTATATCCTAAATCAAGTAGGTACTTATGAAATTATTGTAAGCTTTGAAGGAATTGAAGTAGCAAAAGGAACTGTAACAATCGAAGCAGAAAAAGAACTTCAATATGAATTATTAAGAAATGCAGATGGAACCGTTTACGGAATTCAAGTAGCACCAGAAGATATTGACAAAGTAGAGAAAATTACAATTACCAAAAGAGGTGGAAAAGTTCCAGTCATTACACAAGAAATGTTAAGAGCTAATAATGGTAAATACCTATTTACAGCAGACCAAAATGGAAAAGGATATACCATGACAATAACCGTAACAGAAGGAAAAACACCACCAGCACAAAGCTTTGAAATTGTCGCTCAATAAAAAACAAGGTAGAAAAGGACTGATCGAAAATCAGTCCTTCTACCAAAGAAAAAATAATTGTAACTTATTAAAACTAAAAATAGAAAGGTAAGTGCAAATGAGAAAAAGAGAAAAAAACAATCAATTAATCTTAATTGTTCCTATTGTTTTAGTCGTAATTCTTATAATAGGAATTGTGATTATTACAACTAAAAAAGACAATGAAATGGAGCAAAAAAGAAGAAAGAGTATCTTGACAAGAACTTTAGAAGTAGAGGGAAAAGAAGCCAAATATGTATTATTAGAAAATAAAGATGATACGATTTATGGCATTCGATTTGAAAATGATGACCTAATGACAAAAATAACGATTATCAGAAGAGAAGGGGAAAAAGATATCAAAAATGAAATTGTAGATGGTATTTATCAATTTACAGAAGATGCCATTTACAAATTAGAAATCGAAACAACCACAGGAATAAGAATTACAACGGATACTTTTGAAGTAAAATGTCAAAAATAATCTAATAAAAGAAAAAGATAAGGGCTGATAGAAAAAACAAATATCAGCCCTATTTAAAAAAGAAAGGAAAAGATAAAATGGAAAAAAATAACGTAGGAAAAAAAGTAATCATAGGAATTATAATTGGAGTTGCTATTGTGGTAGCAATTGTTATAGGAATGATGAGTCATAAAGACACTAGCAATCAGAATTTAGAAACACAAAATATGACAAATATGGTAGTAGAAGAAACCAACCAAGATATGCCGAATGAAGAACCAAAAGGCCTACAGCCAGAAGAGGAAAGACAAGTTGGTGTGTAAAAAAGAAAAATATTTATGACAAAATAGTTACAAAATATTTACAAAAAAAATTTAATATGCTATAATGAATTCGATTGAAAAAATGTCGAGGCAATTTTAGGATATTTATTAATGTCAAAAACATAGAAAAGAGGAATTTTATTGGGAAAGCATTTTGAAAAAGGAAAGCATAGTCATAACAAAGAAAATAAAAAACTCGTGACCAACAAAATGGTAAAATTTTTTTCAATAATCATAATCGCTATAGTAATAGTAATTGTTGGAATAAATGGCATCAAAGAAACAGACCTATTTAAAAACACAAAAGAAGAAAATTTAGACCAAGAAGAAATAACAGTCGATATTAATAACATACCAGACAAAATGGGAGAATATAAAGTGTTAGGTGTTCTCGTAATTGACAAATTAGGACTACAAAAAAACATCTTAGAAGAAACCAATGATGATTCATTAAGTTTGGCAATTACCAAATTTTATGGACCAGACTTAAATGAATTAGGAAACTTTTGTATCACAGGACATAACTACAAAGACATTTTTGAAAGTGCCAATGATTTAGAGCTAAAAGATACCTTCTATATCATAGACAAGGCTAAAAAACAAAAAATTACGTATGAAATTTTTGACAAATTTTCAGTCAACCCAACTGAAGTAGACCGTGTTCTAAAACAAGAAATGGAAGGAACAAAAGAAGTAACCTTAATTACTTGCAATCCAGGAGGTTACACAAGGCTCATATTAAAAGCACGAGAAATTTAAATTAAATCATTAAGGAGAGGATGAAATGAAAAAATTATCTTTAGGAATTGTAACCATTATGCTAGTATTAGCAATCATGTTGCCAGTAACAGTAAATGCAGCAACATTAACAACCCAAACAACTCAAATGAATGTAGGAGATGTTGTCGAAATCGAAGTAACTACAAACCAAGCAGTTGAATCCATTCAATTTGATTTAAAATTTGATAGAAGCAAATATGAATATGTAGTTGATTCTGCAACAACAGACGGAAAATTAGAAGCAACAGACTCAAACTATATCGCAAATGATATCGTAAGAGTTTCAGCATTTGACTTTAATGGAGCAAAAGCAGATACCGTAAAAATGAAATTCAAAGCAATTGCAGGAGGAGAAAGTGTACCATTTAATGTAGTAGGACTTGTAGAAATTGGAGAAAGTGGAGAAACTTTTGACAAAGGTGAAATAACAGTAAAACAAATCATTGGAGGAGAAGAAGTTGCAAATGGTGGACAATATTTAGACGCTAATGGAAATGCAATTACTAGACTTCCACAAACAGGAAGCCAAGACGCTATTAGAATTTATGGTTCTTTAGTAGCTGGTAAAAATGTAGTAGCTTATGCTTTACCAGATAGCCAAGACGTTGTAACTAGTAATACAGTAAAACAACAATTTGGAAATGGTGTAACAGTAAAAGACGGAATATTAGGAACAGGAGATACCTTTACAATAAATAATCAAACTTATTACATTCTTATTTATGGAGACATCAATGGAGATGGAAAAGTAACAACACTAGATGCTTTAAATACTGCAAAAGTAGACCAAGGAACAAAAGCAGTAGATGACGTGAAAAGTGAAGCACTTGACATTGTGAAAGATAGTAACAAAGATAGTGATGAAAAAGCAAATGCACTTGCAAACCAAGCATTTATTTTGAAAAAACAATATAACACACAAAATAATACAATTATTGATGTATATCCAACAGAAGCTGGAAGTGACGTAAATGGAGTGGATGCTTCTAATATAGCAAGTGGAAATTCCTATCGTTATGAAGATGTTACCATTGCAAATGTGACTGCTAAAAATGGACAAACTATAACCCAAGAAATGTTGACATATAAAGTAAAATTAAATGGTTCATTAGTGGGAAGTGACGTAGCAGAAGTTACGTATACGCCAAATGGACAAAACTTTGATTTAAAATTATATGCAACTCGCATAGGAACTTATGAAATTATACCAATGGTAGTAGGAGCAAGTGTAGAAGGTGGCGTAGCAGAAGGACAAGCAATTACCGTAACTTTAGTTGATAGCTCAGTTGTAACAGATATTGAAATTACAGATAAAGATGGAAATGTAATTCCTAAATCAGAAGCAATTAAAGTAAAAGCAACTAGTAGAGCAACAGAATATAAAGTAAACTTTTTACATAGTTATTACAAAAAAGATGGAAGTCTTGCAGAAACAGCAAAAATTAATGCAGAAAGAGCAGAAATTACAAAAACAGGTTCTGTAACAAGTGCAGAATTTGATGATAGCAAAACCAAAATACTTTTAAACGGAACACCAATAGGTGGAACAGGAACTGTAAAAATATTAGTAGACAATTCAGAATTTGGAGAAACAAATCAAGAAAGAACTATTAATGTAAATGTAGTAGGTGCCTCTGCATCAGCAGGAATTTCATTAAATGGAACCAAACTTTCTGCTACAAAAACAGTAGTTGACAATAAGATTAATCTATACAAAGACAATGTTCAAAACCCAGCAGGAAACAATGAAACTGACTTAGTTAGAGGAGCATTATATACCATTGTACCAATTCAATTAATTGATGTTGATGGTGATGAATTCGATATTAAAATAGATGACATTGTAAAAGGAAAAGGAACAGATGACTATACAGGAAAAATAGTAATCTACGAAACAGCAGATACAGAATACTTGAGCACACAAGATGTTGATATTATTTATTACAAAAAAGAAAATGGAGTTTATGTAGAAAAATCGAATAAAGAAGATTCAATTGATGCTATTGGAATAAGTATAGCAGCCAGCCTTGAAGATGGATGGGAAGATTACATCAAAGATGGATTAACCTTTGAATATGATACACCATCTGGACGTAAAGCAGGAAATATAAAATTAGGTGGAGTTTACGAAAACGGGGTAAATGTATTAACACAAGCAAAAGAAGCAGAAGAGCCACAAGAAGAGGAAGAAGTAACAGTAGAACCAGAAGCAACACAACCAGTAGACGTTGTTCCACAAGAAGTAAAAACACCAGTAGCACCAGTTGAGAAAACAGAACCAGAAACAGAAAAACCACAACAACCAACAACTTCAGAAAAAGAAGAAGTGAAAGATGATACTACAACAAAAGTAGAAGACGATGACAAAAAAGGAGAGGAAAAACCAGAAGAAGATAAGAAGCCAGAAGTAGAAGTACCTCAAATACCTGTTGTTGAACCTCAAGAGCCAGAAGTCAAAGAAGTAGTAGAATAAAATAAATAAAAGTCGACAAATATTTGTCGGCTTTTCCTTTTGTTCTATTTATAAAGTAAAGTGATTTTATTTCCTGTTTTTTCAATGAAACCTTCTTCCTTCAAAAGTTTTAACTCACGCATCATAGCACTTCTATCAACACTTAAGTAATCGGCTAAATCGGTCAAAGAAAACGGCAAAGAGAAACTTTTATTTAAAGTTCTAGTAGAAAGCATGGTAAAATAACCAATTAGTTTATCGCGAGTGGAACGTTTGGTAAGTAATTCAATTCTCATATTTAAATCTGTTACTTTGCTCAATATCAATTCTGGTAAATCTTCGGCTAACTTTTGATGAAATTTACAACCATTTCTACACTTACTACGAATATCATTATAACCATAAAAAAGTACCTCGCATTTTTCACGAGCTTCTACTAATAATTCATTATTAGTGGTAATCAAATAAAAAACTTCGCCAAAAATATCATTTTTAGAAAAGTGTTCAACAATCGTTCGATTTCCATTTAAGTCATAACGAACTAAATCGGCATTTCCACTTTTTAAAATACAAAATTGATTTCTTTTCTTTATATAACTAGTAATAACTTCATTTCGTGAAAAAGTTTTTCTTTGTATTCTATGGCAACTATTTTCAAAGTTGCTAACAAATTCTTCAATATTAAAATTAATGTCCATTTTTTTCTCCTATGGTAATCATTATACAATAAAAAAGTTGCAAATGCAACTTTTTAAATGCTTAAGTTTCGACTTTTGGTAAGAGCAGATTAACCTATATATTTTTTTACACTTTGTGTGTCGCAACCTACCAAATTAATTTAGTGTGTAGGTTGCTCCAATCGCACTCACATAGCTCGTTTGGTCGCTTACGCAGTGCTTCAAAAATTATATAGGTTAATCTGCACTTACCAAAAGTCGAAACTTGAATTTTAAACAATAAATTGTAACAAGTTTGTAATATAAATGTAACAATTCGACAAATATTGAGGAGAGCACCTTTCAAAAAGATTACCCATAATTTGTTGCTTTTACAACAGAAAAACAAAAAACTTAGGGTATAATAGGAACATACAAAATAAATAGGGGAATTTGAAGAAATACTTTCAAAACCAGAAAGAGGAGAACTATGAAAATCATTAAAAGAGACGGAAGAGCAGTAGATTACGATAGAGAAAAAATCAAAATTGCAATCGAAAAAGCCAACAAAGAAGTAAGACCAAAAGAAAGAGCAGGAAAAGAAGAAATCAAAGAAGTTATCCAGCACATTGAAGAACTTGGTAAAAAAAGAATGTTAGTAGAAGACATTCAAGATATCATCGAAGAGCAACTAATGGAAATGGGAAAATACGAATTATCCAAAAAATACATTGTATATCGTTATACCAGAGCATTGGTAAGAAAACAAAATACAACAGACGAGTCTATTTTGGGCTTAATTAGAAATGAAAACAAAGAATTAGCAGAAGAAAACTCAAATAAGAATACTTTATTAGCTTCTACCCAAAGAGATTATATTGCAGGAGAAGTATCAAGAGACTTAACTAAAAGACTATTATTACCAGAAAAAATAGTAAAAGCAGACAGTGATGGTGTATTGCATTTTCATGATGCAGACTATTTTGTGCAACCTATTTTTAATTGTTGTTTAATTAACATTAAAGATATGCTAGACAAAGGAACGGTAATGAACGGAAAACTAATTGAATCACCAAAAAGCTTTCAAGTAGCTTGTACAATAACTACTCAAATTATTGCAGCAGTAGCAAGTAATCAATATGGTGGTCAATCGGTTGACCTAATTCATCTAGGGAAATACTTAAGAAAAAGCTATGATAAATTTAAAAAAGAAATGCAAGAAAAATATGAGGGAAAACTATCAGAAGAAGTGATTGAAAGCATTGTACAAGATAGATTAAAAACCGAATTAAAAGCCGGCGTACAAACCATACAATATCAAATTAACACTTTAATGACAACAAACGGACAATCTCCATTTGTAACCCTATTTTTACATTTAGAAAAAGATGACCCATACATAAAAGAAAATGCTATGATAATTGAAGAAGTGCTAAGACAAAGAGAACAAGGGATTAAAAACGATAGAGGTGTTTATGTAACACCAGCTTTCCCAAAATTAGTATATGTATTAGACGAATTCAATAATTTAGCAGGGGGAGAATATGACTATCTAACGAAATTAGCTGTTAAATGTTCAAGTAAAAGAATGTATCCAGACTATATATCTGCTAAAAAAATGCGTGAAAATTATGAAGGAAACGTATTTAGTCCAATGGGTTGCCGAAGCTTTTTATCTCCTTGGAAAGACGAAGAAGGAAACTATCAATTTGAAGGAAGATTTAACCAAGGGGTAGTAAGCATCAATCTACCACAAGTGGGAATTGTAGCAGAGGGAGAGGAAGAAAAATTCTGGAAGGAATTAGACGAAAGACTAGAACTATGTAAAGAAGCCTTAATGTGTAGACATTATGCCTTATTAGGAACTAAATCAGACATTAGTCCAATCCATTGGCAATATGGAGCAATCAGCCGTTTAGAAAAAGGCGAAACCATTGATAAACTGTTATATGGTGGTTATTCAACCATTTCATTAGGTTATATCGGATTATACGAAGTAACCAAATTAATGACAGGAGAATCCCAAACAACAGAAAAAGGACATGCATTTGCTACTAAACTAATGAAGCATCTAAGAGAAAAGACCGATGCTTGGAAAAAAGAAACCAACATAGGATTTGCCTTATATGGTACACCAGCCGAAAGTTTATGCTACAAATTTGCTAGAATAGATAAAGAAAAATTTGGAACCATCAAAGACATAACAGACAAAGGCTATTACACCAATTCATACCATGTAGACGTAAGAGAAAAAATCGATGCCTTTGAGAAACTAACCTTTGAAAGTGAATTCCAAAAAATATCATCAGGAGGTTCTATCTCTTACATAGAAATACCAAACATGGGTAAAAATATAGCAGCATTAGAATCTGTCGTTAAATTTATTTATGATAACATTCAATATGCCGAATTTAACACCAAATCAGACTTCTGCCACGAATGTGGATTTGACGGAGAAATTATCATCAACAAAGAAAATGAGTGGGAATGCCCAAACTGTGGAAACAAAGACCATAATAAAATGACTGTAGTTAGAAGAACTTGCGGTTACTTAGGAGAAAACTTCTGGAACGTAGGAAAAACAAAAGAAATCAAACAAAGAGTAATGCATTTATAAAAAAGAGAAGGATTAGGGGGTGTTCCCTAATCCTTCTATCAATTGCTCACGACATTTGTTTTCGAATTCGTCGTTTAGAGGTTCTAAGGTGATTTCTTCTTGATATTTTCGCATTAAGCATTGGTGAAGAATATAATCGGCAAGTTCAGGGTTTTTAGAAAGTAGAGGACCATGTAGGTAAGTAGCAATTACATTTTTTCTAAAAAAACCTTCTTGCGTATCGCCAAATTGATTACCATTACCAGATAAGACAGTGCCAAAAGGAGAAGAAATGTTAAAAGTTTGTCCTCCGTGATTTTCAAAACCGATTACTTTTGTCTTTTTACCTTCTAAATCGGTTTCAATGATAATATTACCAATACAACGTTTTTTTCTATCAGGGTTTGCTTCTGTGTAATAGTCAAAGATTTCTAAACCAGGGATAATATCTCCTTCAACGCCTTTGTAGTACTTTCCAAATAATTGATAAGCACCACAAATTAATAAGAAAAATACGCCAGCTTCTATTGCTTCTTGGATGGAAGCTTTATGAGTGATTAAATCTTGTGCTAAAATGCCTTGCTCTTGGTCAGCACCTCCACCAGCAAAAACTAAGTCATAGCTTTTGAAATCAGGAGGAGTGTCACCAATAGAATAAGGTTCGATGATAGCTTTAAAGCCTCGTTGTTCTAAACGATAACGCAAGACTTGAATATTTCCATAATCACCATATAATTCTAATATATCAGGATAGAGATATAATATTTTTAATTCTTTCATTATGAATTCTCCTTTTTCAATTTCAAAATTTCATTTCTTGTAGGTTGCAAAGCTGTATAATTGGCAATAACATATTTTTTTACGTCAGTTGAATAGAAGCTTTTAACTGCTTCGTGTAAATCTAAATAAGGCTCGATTTTGGCAATTTCATAACCTGCTGTTTTGATACGAATTGCAATATCGTAGGCACGTGTGCCAGCAGTAACAATTCGGCTAATGTGGTTTAAGTCATCAAAATTAATATCCCAAATCCAAGAGACATCACGACCATCGGCCAAATTATCGTTTAAAACAAAAAGTAATTCTTTTTGGCTATCATCTTCGTTTAAAATTCTTAAACTAACATTGCATCCAGTTGGATTTTTGGCCAAATTGATAATGGTTGGGATACCATTGATTTTTAGTTCTTCTAATCTACCATTATTTAAAACAAAAGTAGAAACCGCTTTTTGTAATGTTTTGGTATCTATCTGATAAAGCTTACAACAAGTGATAACAGCGACAAAATTATAAATGTTGTAGATACTATTAAATTTAGTTTGATAAGAAACATTGTCAATCGTAAAGGTTCTGTTTTTCAAATCAATATCGGTAGCGAATTGATAGATTTCATTATCGCCATAATTGCAGTTTGGACATTTGAATTTTCCAATATGAGAATATTGATAATAGTCGTAAGTAAGACGCGTATTGCAAAAAGGACAGAATTTTCCTTCTCCTGCTTCTTTCATTTGTGTGGTAGCATGAGCGTATTTTTCAGCACTAAAGTAATAAACATTGTGATTAGATGGATTAGCTTGTCCTAGCCTTGCAACATTAGGGTCATCGTTATTTAAAACTAAGTTTCCAGTATAAGTTTTTAAGAAATCTTGAATTCGCAAAATTAAAGCTTCCACTTCGCCATTTCTATCTAGTTGGTCACGAAAAAAATCAAGAATTACGAAAGTGTCTAATTTTAAATCCTTAAAAACAACGGGAACATAGCCTTCGTCTACTTCAAATACCAAATAATCGGCTTTTATTTTCCCAGTTAAAGAACAATGTTTTAACAAAGTAGATAAAATGCCAGTTTCCATATTATTGCCTTCAGTATTGCTAATGACCTTTTTTCCAGACGTCTTAAAAACATGTCCAATGGCGTTATTAGTCATCGTTTTTCCATTAGTAGCTGTGACAGCAATAATAGGACAGTCAATTTTAAAGTATTGAAAGATATTAGGGTTCCAATCATAGGCTATTTTTCCTAAAAAATTACCACCATTTTTGTGGGCAAGTTTTAGTCCTAAGTGTAAAATTTTCATAGCTAAAAGAATAAAAAAGTTTTTCATCGTTTATTTCTCCTCTTAATTTTGTATCATTATATCATAAGAAAGAAAAAATGTGAATTGTTTGTGAAAAATCTTGATTTTTAAGGGGAAATAGATTAAGATAAGAACATATTTATGTGATAAGTTTTTTTCAAAAGTTAAATTCGATAATTTCCAAAAAACTAATTTTACCTTAAAATAAAAATTGATAAACAAATAAAAAAGAAGTATAATAAAGAAAGAAGGGATAGTTTGAAATTTATAACCTATGAGCAATATCGTAACAATTACAGAAATGTTTATTTTACGAGGATAGAAGATATTGGAATCGACTATAAGTTAGAAAAAAATGACAAAAATTATGATGAAAAAGAGATAAAAGAAATAGACAAAAAGCATGATAAAATGTTTCGTAATATTTTAAGTGGAAGAACAGAGATGGCAAAGTTTTTAAACGATTTTCTACCATTAAAAGAAAAAATAAAGGAAACAGAAATCATACAATGCCATACAGATTTAATCACGAGCCGATATAAAGATAGATATTCAGATATCATTTATAAATTAAAAGAAAAACCAGTTTATTTTTTACTAGAGCATCAAAGTACGATTGATAGAAATATGCCATTTAGAATATGGGAATATATTGGAGAAATTATGAGAAGGGAAGATAGGATACAAAAGGTATATCCAGTGGTTATTCCTATCATTATCTATACAGGAGTTAGGCGTTGGAAATTAGAAACTAATTTAAAAAACATGCAATATCAGGCAAGGAATTATCAAAACTACCAAATTGATTTTGCAATTGGATACTATTATTGAGAAAATGGAGAGTATTAAAGATTTAGAAGCAATAAAAGAAATTCTTATCCATATTATATTCCATTCCTTTCTCGCTTCGCTCAAAAGGCACACATAGGAATGAA
>CANPHV010000039.1 GCA_947573965.1 uncultured Clostridium sp. | reverse complement strand
CTCTTCTTTGTTTATATATAATTTCTCTTTGTGCATTCATAACATCATCATATTTCAATACATTTTTACGAATACTAAAGTTTCTGCCTTCTACTTTCTTTTGCGCATTTTCTACGGCATTTGAGATAATTCTAGAGTCAATTGGCATATTTTCATCTGCTCCTAAGGTGTTGTAAACTCTTGTGATAGCATCTCCACCAAAGATTTTCATTAAATCGTCGTCTAGTCCAATGTAGAATTTAGATTCACCATTGTCTCCTTGACGTCCAGAACGACCACGAAGCTGATTGTCAATTCTTCTAGATTCATGTCTTTCGGTTCCAATAATTTTTAAACCACCTGCTGCTATTACTTTTTCTTTTTCTTCTTTAATTTGTTCGTCATATTTCTTTACTAAGCTTCTGAATTGTTCTCTTGCTTGTAAGATTTCTTGGTCATCTGTTTCGTAATAAGTGTCAGCTTCTTCTATCATTTCATGTGCTACTTTATTTCTTCTCATTTCTTCTTTGGCTAAGAATTCACTATTTCCACCAAGCATGATGTCAGTACCACGTCCTGCCATGTTAGTAGCAATGGTAACTGCTCCGAATTTACCTGCTTGTGCTACAATTTCTGCTTCTTTTTCATGGTATTTTGCATTTAATACTTCGTGCTTGATACCTTCTTTTTTCAACAATTGGCTTAATTTTTCTGATTTTTCAATGGATACGGTACCAACTAAGACTGGTTGTCCTTTTTCGTGGCTCTTTTTGATGCTTTCTACGATAGCTCTATATTTTGCATTTTCGTTTTTATAGATAACGTCATTTTCATCATTACGTATCATTGGCTTATTGGTTGGGATATCTACAACGTCTAAATTGTAAATTTCTTCGAATTCTCCTTCTTCTGTCATAGCAGTACCTGTCATACCAGATAATTTGTCATACATTCTAAAGAAATTTTGGAATGTAATGGTTGCTAAAGTTTTAGATTCGTCTGCAATTTTTACATTTTCTTTTGCTTCAATTGCTTGATGCAAACCATTGTTGTATCTTCTTCCATACATAATACGACCTGTAAATTCGTCTACAATTAAGACTTCTCCATCTTTTACGATATAGTCAATATCATTTTTCATAACACCATGTGCACGCAATGCTTGATTTACATGGTGTACTAAAGTAGAGTTTTCTAAATCGTTGAAATTCTCTAAGTGGAAAGCATCTTCGGCTTTTTTAATACCTTTTTCTGTTAAAGAAGCTGATTTTGCTTTTAAGTCTACAATATAATCGTATTTTTCATTGTCTTCTGCTTGGTCATAATCTTTAATATCTTCTTCTACAATGATTTTTGGTGTCAATCTTCTAACAAAATCATTAGCCTTTTTATAAAGGTCTGATGACTCATTAGCTCTACCAGAAATAATTAAAGGGGTACGAGCTTCGTCAATTAAAATACTGTCAATTTCATCGACAATGGCATAGTGTAATCCTCTTTGTACTAATTGGTTTTTATAAATAACCATATTATCTCTTAGGTAATCAAATCCAAATTCATTGTTGGTTCCATAGGTTACGTCGGCATTGTATGCCTCTTGTTTTTCTTTTGGCTCCATTCCAGCAATTACTAGTCCAACACTTAATCCTAAAAATTTATATAATTTTCCCATCCACTCACTATCTCTTTTGGCTAAGTAGTCATTGACAGTGATAACATGTACACCTTTTCCTTCTAAGGCATTTAGATATACTGGCAAAGTCGCAACTAAAGTTTTACCTTCACCTGTTTTCATTTCGGCAATTCTTCCTTGGTGCAAAATAATTCCACCGATTAATTGCACGTCAAAGTGTCTCATGCCAAGTACTCTTTTAGAGGCTTCTCTAACAACCGCAAAGGCTTCTACTAGAATGTCGTCTAGTGTTTTTCCTTCTTGTAGTTGTTTTTTGAATTCTTCGGTTTTTCCTCTTAGTTCACTGTCACTTAATTTTGACATTTTTTCTTCTAAGCCATTGATTTGTTCTACTAATGGCATAACTCTTTTTACTTCTTTTTCACTGTATGTTTTGAATATTTTGTTAAATATACTCATTTTTCTTTCCAGTCCCTTCTTACGTTTTTATTTATATTCTAGGAAAGTTATCATGGTATGATAACTTTTTGTAGAAGATAATTATGCAAATTATTAGAATTTCTTTGCGATTGCCATCGCTTAGAAATTCTTAAATTTGTTTTCCTTTGTTACTATATCACGAAAAGCAGTTTTTATCAAGTATTTTTCGTAAAAAAATGGAGCCTGATAGAGAAATCTACCAAACCCCATTTTTCTTTTACTCCTTTCGAAGATGACTAACACTTTTGCCTCTTTTGACAATAATGCGTTTCCGCTTTTTTATTGTCTCAAAAGACAAACAGTGCATTCCCCATACTAGGCAATCGCCTAGCATGCTTAGAGATGTTGGGATTGAGAAAATCACCAACATTACCATCCAAAAAAGATATAGGATGGTAAAAAATCTGTTGCATCTGTTTTCTTCTGCTTCCAAACGCATCCAAATTTTCCTCATCTTTACTCCCCCTTTCTATTTAGAAATGCCTATCTATTATAATACATAAGTTTACTGTTTGTAAAGTCATATTCCGAAGACCCCTCACATAAAATGGAATAAATAATTAAATGTGAGGTAATTTCTATGTTTATATACAATGTAAAAATCAATGGTAGCAAAACCTTTAAGCATTTCTTTATCGGTGTTGTTATCTTAGTTATTATCATTCTTGGAATTGTAAGTTTCAAGATATTCAAAGGTGCTAATAATTCCCCTACCCCATTAGCCTGTTTGCCACAAAAAAATAAAGTAACTACTTTATCTAGTAAAAATTATACTAATGTTTTAAAAACGGTTCATGATGATATTGACTCTTACGTTGGGTGTCAAATCAACTTTACTGGCTATGTTTATCGTGTTTTAGATTTAACAGATAATCAATTTGTACTGGCAAGAAATATGATTGTTTCTTCTGATTTTCAGTCTGTGGTAGTTGGTTTTTTGTGTGATTATGAAAAGGCAAAAGATTTCAAGGATGATGACTGGGTTGAAATTACTGGTAAAATCACCAAAGGAGATTATCATGGAGATATGCCAATCGTAAAAATAACTGAAATTAAAAAAATCAACAAACCAAATGATGAATTTGTGTATCCTCCTGATGAGAGTTATATTCCAACGAGTGGAATATTATAGATATTTTCTTTACTTTTCCTCCAAAATATGATAAAATGATACAAATTTATTTTGGAGGTAAAACAAGTGAAAAATGAAGTAATATTAATCTTAGACTTTGGCGGACAATACAACCAACTAATCGCAAGACGAGTAAGAGAATGTAACGTATATTCTGAAGTAGTACCTTATGACATTTCCATCGAAAAAATCAAAGAAAAAAATCCAAAAGGAATTATTTTCACAGGAGGACCTGCTAGTGTATACCAAGAAGATGCACCAAAATGTGATAAAAAAATATTTGAACTAGGCATTCCTATCCTTGGTATTTGTTATGGAATGCAATTAATGGCTCTTACCTTAGGGGGAAATGTAGCAAGACCAAACAAACGTGAATATGGAACCACTGAAGTTTCTATTGATAACTCTTCCCTACTTTTACAAGAATTTGAAAGTACAAATGGCTTTTTAATGAGTCATACTGACTATGTAGAAACCGTTCCAGAAGGTTTCAAAAATATTGGACATACCTCATCTTGTCCTAATGCTGCTATGGAAAACGAAGAAAAGAAATTATATGGTATTCAATTCCATCCAGAAGTAAACAGTTCTGTCAATGGAATACAAGTCATTAAAAACTTTTTATTTAACATATGTAATTGCACAGGAGATTGGCTTATCTCTTCTTTTGCACAAGAAAGTATCGAAAAATTGAAAGAAAAAATCGGAGACAAAAAAGCATTATGTGCTTTATCTGGTGGTGTTGACTCCTCTGTTGCAGCTGTTTTATTATCCAAAGCAATCGGCAAAAACTTAACTTGTATCTTTGTTGACCACGGACTTTTACGTAAAAACGAAGGAGACGAAGTAGAAGAAATTTTTAGAAACCAATTCGATATTAACTTAATCCGTGTAAATGCTAAAGATAGATTTTTAGAAAAATTAGCTGGCGTAACAGACCCAGAGAAAAAAAGAAAAATCATTGGAGAAGAATTTATCCGTGTCTTTGAAGAAGAAGCTAAAAAAATTGGAACCGTTGACTTTTTAGTACAAGGAACTATCTATCCAGATGTAATTGAAAGTGGTTTAGGTAAAAGTTCTGTTATCAAAAGCCACCATAACGTAGGTGGACTACCTGACTATGTAGATTTTAAAGAAATTGTAGAACCATTAAGAGATTTATTCAAAGATGAAGTAAGAAAAACAGGACTAGAACTAGGCATTCCTGAAAACTTAGTTTATCGTCAACCCTTCCCTGGTCCAGGACTTGCTATTCGAGTAATTGGAGATATTACAGATGACAAACTAACCATTTTAAAAGAAGCTGATAGTATTTTTAGAGAAGAAATTGCAAATGCAGGGCTTCATAAAAATATTAACCAATACTTTGCTGTCCTTACTAATTTAAAATCAGTTGGTGTTATGGGAGATGAAAGAACTTATGACTATACCATTGCCCTACGTGCTGTTGAAACGACTGACTTTATGACAGGTGTTTGGAGCAAAATACCTTATGAAATATTAGAGAAAGTATCTTCTCGTATTGTAAATGAAGTAAATCATGTCAATCGTGTTGTGTATGATATTACTTCTAAACCACCAGCAACCATCGAGTGGGAATAATTAAAAAATGTGCATTAGGGTCGTTTCCTTTTGCACATTTTTTCTTTTACTTTCTATCAAAAATCGTTTTAAAAACCCCTTGGTCAATCAGGCTTGCAAAAATATTCTTAACAATAATCAAAACAATCGGACCAATCAATAGTCCCATAATACCAATCACCTTAAAACCAGTATACATAGCAATCAAAGTAAAAATCGGATGAACTCCTATATTTTTGCTAACCAATTTAGGCTCTAAAATTTGTCTAGCAACAGACATAACAATTAACAAGACGATAACGGCAATTCCTAAATTAATATCTCCATTAATCGCACAAATAATAGCCCAAGGTATCATAACCGTTCCAGAACCAAGAATGGGAAGTGCATCCACAAAACCAATAAACAAAGCCATTAATAGTGGATATTCTATTTTAAATCCTGCAAATTGTAAAATATACAGTCCAATTAAAGAAATTACAAAAGAAACTAAAACTAGCATTGCCTCTGCCTTTAAATAGCCACCTAATGTTTGAATTAAATCTTTTAAATGTCTTCCTATTTTTCTTACCCATACTTTAGGAAGATGATGTTCTACTTGGTCTAAAATATAAATTTTATCAACACAAATGAAATACAAGGCTACTACTGAAATGCCGACACAAATTGCAATTGAAGGCAAACTAGTTACAAGATTTATCAGACTTGTTAATAAATTTCTCATCCAATTAGAAGCTGTTTCTAGCAAATCGCCTGTTGAATTTTGGATAACATTTAAAACTTCATCAGAAACATGTATTTTATCAAATTGAAAACTTGCCATCAAGTTTTGTAATTGTATATAAGCTTTATCAAAATAATTGTTTAATCCTTGCAGCAAACTAGAAGATTCTGAAAATAAGGTAATTAATATCCAAGTTAAACTTCCTAAAATAATAGAAGACACGACAATGAATATGATAATAGAACTAGTTCTTCTCGTTAATTTTGTTTTTGCCATAATAAATTTAATGGCCGGTTCTATCATTAAAGATATGATAAAGGCTACCAAAAAAGGCATATAAAATAGAGATAATTTTAAAGCGATATAGAGCCCTAATAGTAATAAGACAACATACAATATATTTTTGAATACTCTTGTCCAATAAGCTAAATCAATTACCATCCCTTTCCTCCCTCTTATATTATTAATATGTAAAAGAACGGAGTTTTATCCGTCCTTTTGCTAGTTTATATTTTTATTCGGCATTTTTGTGTTCACTGCAATTACAAATTCCTTCTATGGTCGTACAAACTTCGTTAATCCCTAAGTCTCTTTCATTTTGCGCTAAATTTCCTAATGTTAAAATACCAACTACTTTGTTATTTTGGTCACAAACTGGTAATCTTCTAATTTGATTTTGAGACATTTTGCTTTGTGCATTTGTCATCTCATCTTCTTCAGTACAAGTACATACATTACAAGTCATAATATCGCTTACCTTACAAGTTTTAGTATCTTTTTCGCAAGCTACAGCTCTAAGAAGAATATCTCTATCTGTTACAATTCCACAAATACAATTATTATCATCACATACTGGAATACAACCAACGTGTTTTTCACTCATTAACTTTGCTACTTGATTTAAGTTTGCATCTGGATTTACACAACAAACCTCATTACACATACAGTCTTTTACTTTCATACTTTTACCACCTTTCAAATTTTCTTAATATTAGTTTTGACGATTTTAAATTTAATATTCGTGAAAAATCATCGAAAAGTGGAAATTTTTTCAAAAAAATATTGACTTTTACATAATATTGTATTATAATATCTTATGTTTAAATGCCTATCAGGCATTTCTGTTCCGAATAGCTTAAAGGGTAAAGCGAGTAGTTTTCGCAATGAAGGCTACTAGTTAAGGGGTTCAACTCCCTTTCGGAACACTCTTGTGCATTTTTTTGCACAAGAAGCTCACTGAGGTGAGCCCTCCATAGTAGGAAAGTGACCTTACTAGAATTTTTTCTAGCAGGGTCACTTTCCATTTAATACTAATTACATTTCATACAAATCACGAGGCATTATTGGCGGTCTTGGTCCTTGCCCTGGTCCTCCATGTGGTGGAAATGGCGGTCTCATCGGTGGCCTTCCATGAGGTGGCATTGGTGGACGATGACCTGGATGTCCTGGTCTACCTAACAATTCTCTTATCAACAAAATTCGAATCAAATCTTGTAATCCTCTATTCCTAAACTGCCTATCTTCTCCTCTTGTCTCTCTAACATTTTCAGGTTTGCTTGTATTCGTTTTATTCGTAGTCGTGCCTCGATTATTAGTCGTATTTCCAATTTCATTGGTCAAATTAATATTCACATTAATTTCATTATCACTTTCAATTGACACATAAATTTCGTTGGTCAATTCTTCAATTAAGCTTGGCGTAACAGGTCTTGTATTCGTATTGCAAGCCTTACATATCATTGGATATACTACTTTATAAATTTCTGGATAGCAAGCTTCTAAGACTTCATTTTGTTCGTTATTCATTGGATTACAATCTAATGTTTGATTTTGATACGTATAATTAGGATAGCCTAAAATACTTCTTATGTAGTCTTCATATGTTTCTTGATACATAGTAATAACCTCCTTTTATCTTTATCGTTATTATATGTATCAAACTCCAAAAATGTTAAAAATTTAGATTACAGGGATTTAACCAAATCTTTAAATTGATTTCCTCTATCGGCAAAATCCTTAAACATATCAAAACTTGCACTAGCTGGCGAAAATAGAACTACATTTCCTGATTTGGCTAGTTTATTAGCTAAAGTAACCGTTTGCGCTAAGCTATCGCACATATAAATATCAATATCTTTCCCTTGCTTTTCTGCCTCTTCTTTTACTACGTCAAAAATTTTACCAGAAGTTTGACCAATCAACAATACAGCTTTTACTTTATCAACAATCGGTTTAGCAAGTGGATGATAATCTAAATTTTTGTCATAGCCACCAGCAATTAAAACAATCTCTTCCTCAAAAGCATTTAAACCAGATAAGGTTCTCGTAGGTGAAGAAGCCATTGAATCATTATACCATTTTACATTGTCAATTTCTTTCACAAATTCAATTCTATGTTCTACTGGTTTAAATTCTTTAATTGCCTCCACTGCCTTTTCAATAGGCACTAAAGTTTTAGTAGCTGCTATGGCAGTTGCTATATTTTCCAAATTGTGGCTTCCACGCAATATTGCTTCACTTCCATCAAAAAGGTGTTTTCGAATACCATCTTCGCACTCTTTTATCATTTTACCATCTACAATAAAGCCATTTTCCAATTTTTCCTTATGACTAAAAAATACAACTTTTCCTATTACTTCTTTAGCACAATTTTTGGTAATTTCATTATCATAATTCAAAACGACCCTACCATTTTCTTTTTGAAATTTAAAAATGTTTTTCTTAGCCTCTATATACTCATCATAATCCTTATGAATATTTAAATGATTTGGTGTTATATTAGTAATAACGGAAATAGTTGGACTGATTTCCATTCCCATTAATTGAAAACTACTAAGTTCTAATACGACAATATCATCTGGTGTCATTTCAGGTAATTTGGTAAATAACGGTGTACCAATATTTCCTCCTAAAAAAGTATGATAGCCAGCTTTTTGCAAAATAGCATGAATTAGACTTGTGGTTGTGGTTTTTCCATCACTTCCAGTTACGCCAATCATTCTGCAAGGACACATTTTCATTAGCATTTCAATTTCTGTCGTCACAATAGCTCCCCTATTCTCTTCTTGCTGTAACTCTGGTCTTGTTGGTAAACAACTTGGAGAACGAAAAACAATATCAAAACCTTTTAAATTTTCCAAACAATTTTTGCCAAAATAAGCCGTAAAACCATACGTATTTATTTTCTCAAGAAGCTCTTTTGGCAATGCTCCTTTTTCTCTTTCATCAAAAACGCTTACCTTTGCTTTTTTCTCATACATAGCATCCAACAATGGTAAATTACTAACCCCTAATCCTATGATAGCCACTTTCCTAAATTTTATGTATTCCTCAAATTCCTTTAATTTTTCATTTTCAAAACTCATTTTTTACCTCCGTTCTATTAGTATTCATTTTTACTCTTGTTTGTTCTTTTCGTTCATTATATAGCAAAAATTTAAAAAATACAATTTTATCCTAGTATATTTTCAAAAAATATCGGTCAAAATAATAATGAAACTTGAAATGGAGGTGCTTTTTCATGTCAAAGAAAAATAAAGAAAACAAAAACAATAATCAAAATAATAACAGAAACAATCAAAACAACAATAATAACGAAAAACAAAACAACAACAACTGTAGATAACTTAAAATGTGCCAAGAGGGACGGACCTTTTTGGCACATTCTAATTTTTTAACTTCCCCACTGTTTTCGGGTTTGATTGGGGGAATTTTTTATTTAGTTCCGAAAATTCTATCTCCTGCATCACCTAGTCCTGGTACAATATAGCCGATTTCATTTAGTTTTTCATCTAAACTTGCTGAATAGATTTGTACGTCTGGATGTTCTTCTTCTAATTTTTTAATTCCTTCTGGTGCAGCTAGAATACATAAGAATTTTATTTTTTTAACTCCGTCTTCTTTTAACATAGTGATAGTATCTGTTGCTGAACCTCCTGTCGCAAGCATGGGGTCTAATACGATAACTTCACGATTAGCAATATCTTTTGGCATTTTGTAATAATAACGAATTGGTTTTAGCGTCTCTTCATCACGATATAAACCAACATGTCCTATTTTAGCATTTGGCATTGCTTTTAGTAAACCATCTAACATACCAGTTCCTGCTCTTAAAATAGGAACAAAGGCATATTGGTTTTCATCCAATTTTTTTGCTTTTGTTTTGCAAATTGGTGTTTCGATTTCTACTTCTTCTAAAACAGCATCTGCCATTGCTTCATAACATAAAAAGGTTGCAATTTCTCCTATGATTTCTCTAAATTCTTTGGTTCCTGTTTTTTTATTTCTTATAATGGATAATTTGTGTTGAATTAATGGATTATTTAATATAATTGCTTTCATTTTTATCTTCCTTTCTTTTTCTAAATTCTGCCCTCTACTGGTTATAGGGGCATTAGGGACGTTTGGACTTCCTTTTGAAATTTGTGCCAAAAAGGTTCGTCCCCTGTGGCTTCTATTCTTCTTTTTCGGCTGGCAAACATAAATTTAGTAGAATTCCAATGATGGCTGCTAAGCTCATACCAGAAATCGTAATGGATAAGTCTCCTGATACGATTGAGATGGCTGCTCCTCCTAAACCTAATACTAACATTGTTGAGGCTACTACAACATTTTTGGATTTTCCAAAGTCGATTTGGTTTTGAATTAGTACTTTTAGCCCATTGACTGCAATAAATCCATATAATAATAGCGAAACGCCTCCCAATACTGGATTTGGTATGGTAGATACTAAGGCTGTGAATTTTCCTAAAAATCCTAAACAGATAGCAAAGATGGCTGCTAGTCCAATGACCCAAACAGATGCTATTTTTGTCATTCCTACCACAGAGGTGTTCTCTCCATAAGTTGTATTGGCTGGTCCTCCTAATAGTCCTGCTACAAAGGTTGCGATACCGTCTCCTAATAATGTTTTTTCTAAGCCTGGATTTCTTAGTAAGTCTTTTCCGATAATTGCACTTAAGGCTGTATGGTCTCCAATATGTTCACACATGGTTACTAAGGCAATTGGTGCAATGGTTAGCAAGGCTGAAAAGCTTGGTGTGTAATGTACAAATGGTAATAGGAAGTTTGGCAAACTAAAGAAAGATGCTTCCATAAATGGCCCAAAATCAACTAGTCCAAAGCAAATAGCTGATAGGTATCCTACTAAAATTCCTATTAAGAAAGGTATGATTTTAAGAAATCCTTTTCCTCTTACCATTACGATGGCTGTTGTTAGAAAGGTAATTAGTGCTACGGCAACCCCTCTCCAATCAGTTTGGGCTCCTGTTCCTAGTCCAATTTGTGATATAGCACTTGGTGCTAGCCCTAATCCGATAATCATGATCATAGGTCCTATTACAATCGGTGGTAATAATTTTTCAATCCAATTTTTTCCGATGAATTTAACGATAATAGCAAAGATAATATAAATTAGCCCTACTACTATGGTTCCTGTCATGGCACCTGCTGCTCCTCCTTTTAGAAATGCTGCTGCTAATGGTGCGATAAAGGCAAAGGAACTTCCTAAATAAACTGGTGATTTTCCTTTGGTGCAAAGAATATAAATGAGTGTTCCTATTCCTGAGGTTACTAAGGCTACTGGTATGGTTAAGACGGTTTCTCCAGCAGCGCTATTGACTAAAATTGGTACTAATATGGTAGCACCAAACATGGCAAATACGTGTTGTATGGCTAAGATAATCCACTTAGCTACGGGTGGTTTTTCGTTTACGTCTAGTTGTAGTTTTTGTTGTTCCATTCAAATTTCCTCCTTTTATTTTTTTACGTTTTGGTAAAAAAGACAAAATAAAAAGATATTAATTTCAAATGAAAATCTAATATCTTTTAATATATTCAAATGCAAAAGCGACAGTTGGTTGAACTGTGTTTTTTCTTCTATTTAATTCTTGTCTACTTTTGGCTATTTTTGTCATTTTTTACACCTCTTAAAAAATATACTATATTTTTTAATTTTATGCAAGCGTTTTCGTAAAATTTTTAATCGCCTAAAGTTATTTCACCACAAATTAAGATATTTGCGTTTCTATATATTATATTTTTCTCTTTTTTCATACGAAGTATGTAGTAACTCTTCTGCTTTGTGACTTCCTGGTTTTTCCAAAAACTCTTCATAAATTTTGTTTACCACAGGATTTTCATGAGATTTTCGAATTGTGCTTTTTTCATCAATCGTATAAAGGGCATCTGCTCTTAACTTTCTAACATCTACCTCCACACGAGTCTTTGCGCTTTTTATTGGCTGACCACCACCCATAACACAACCGCCAGGACATGCCATAATTTCTACAAATTGGTAATCTGCTTTTCCTGTCTTTATTTCCTCTAAAATTTCTCTAGCATTTGCTAAACCACTTGCTGCTACTACCTTAATTTCTTTTCCATCAATGGTAACCGTCGCTTTCTTAATCCCTTCTTCCCCACGAACTTGTTCAAAATCAATTTTGTCCAAGTTTTTACCAGTTAGCGTATCTTGTGCTGTACGAAGGGCTGCTTCCATAACTCCACCAGTTGTTCCAAAAATAGCTGCTGCTCCAGTTGCCTCTCCCATTGGACTATCAAATTCCGTTTCTTCTAACTTTGTAAACTCAATATTAGCTTGTTTAATCATACGAGAAAGTTCACGAGTAGTAATTACATTATCAACGTCATAAAGTCCGCCATTTTGCATTTGTTGCCTTTGTCTTTCAAATTTTTTAGCAATACATGGCATAACCGATACCACATAAATTTTTTTAGGGTCAATACCTTCTTTTTCTGCATAATAAGTTTTTAAAAGTGCTCCAAACATTTGATGTGGTGATTTACAGGTTGATAAATGTGGTAATAATTCTGGATAATTCATTTCAATATATTTGACCCAACCTGGACTACAAGAAGTAATCATTGGAAGATGGTCATTTTTTGTAAATCGTTCAATAAATTCGTTTGCTTCTTCCATAATGGTAAAATCTGCACCTGTGTTGGTATCAAATACTTTATTAAAACCAAGTCTTTTTAAGGCTGTTACCATTTTACCCGTTACATTGGTTCCAATTGGCATATCAAATTCTTCGCCTAATGCTACTCTAACTGCTGGCGCTGTTTGTACAATTACATAAGTTTCTTCGTCTTTTAATTTAATCCATACATCATCAATGGTTTCTTTTTCATGCAATGCTCCTGTTGGACAAGCTTCGATGCATTGACCACAAAATGTACAATTTACATCGTTTAAGCTATGGTCACCTACGGTTGAAATACAAGATTCAAAACCTCTATTAATACAGTCAATCGCTCCAATTTTTTGGACATTTTTACAAGCTGCTACACACCTTCTACAAAGAATACATTTGTTGAAATCTCTTACAATTGATGGCGATAGGTCATCAATTTTATGACTTACTCTTTCGCCTTCAAATTCTACTTTGGTTATGTTGAATTTAGTGGCTAATGCTTGTAATTCACAATTACCAGAACGTGTACAAGTTAGACAGTCTTTGGCATGGTTGGATATAATTAAGTCTAATATTACATGTCTTGCTTCTAAAACATTTGGTGTATTGGTATGGACTACCATTCCTTCTTCTACTTTTTGAATACAAGAAGTAGCAAAACCTCTTCTTCCTTCTACTTCAACGATGCACATACGGCAGTCCCCTACTTCGTTGATATCTTTTAAGAAGCATAGGGTTGGAATATCAATCCCTGCTTGGTTTGCTGCCTGCAAAATGGTAGTTCCTTTTTCTACGGTTACTTTTTGTTCATCTATGGTTAAGGTTACTAGTTCTTTTTTCATAATTTCCTCCTCGTATAATGAACATATAGTTCATTGTATATTTTTTTATTAGTTAAAATT
>CANPHV010000038.1 GCA_947573965.1 uncultured Clostridium sp. | reverse complement strand
CCTGAATTATTATATTTAGGGCAAGTTCTTCAAAAAGTAGAAATTAAAGAAAGAGATTTACTTCAATTTGTAAGACTTGCTATATCAATAGGAGAATATCAAGAAGCATTGAATTTTGTTAGATTAGTACAAGAAGAACAAACAAGAAACTTTTCAGAAAGTAGAAGACAAAAGGTAAAAAAATTAGAAGAAGTGTTAAGTAAAGCTAACAAAGTACAACAAGCATTGCAAACAATAAAAAAGGGAAACACAAATACTGAAGTTTTATCTAATGTAACAGGTTTATCTAAAGATGAAATTAATGTACTAAAAATAAGAATAACAAGAAAACCAATTCGAATTGCAGGACCAATAAAAAGAAGAAAGATTTTAGATGTTTTAATAACGGACAAAGACCCTGCAAAAATACAAAAAGAACTAGAAATAAACGATTTCGAAATGGACGATATGAAGGAGCAAATGTTTGAATATAAACAACAAAAAAAGAAATATAAAAAAGCAACAAGTGAACAGGAAAAACAAGAAATTCAAGAGCAAATTGAGAAGAACACAAGAACAAGAGTGGTAGTATTATATACTAAAATAGGAAAAAAGCCAGAATTTATTGCTAAAGTTTTAAAGAAGCAACCAGAAGAAATTCAAGAAGATTTAGCCTATGCAATCGAAAAAGGTATCATTTTAGAAGAGCAACTACAAGGTATCGACCCATTAAATTCTTGTAGCAATTTAAGAGAACAGGCAATTTTATAAAAAAGGAGAAATAAACAAATGAATATTGTATTTATGGGAACACCAGACTTTGCTAGAGAAAGTCTAAAAGCTATCTATGAAGCGGGGCATAATATCCTAGGGGTAGTAACCAATGTAGATAGACCACGAGGAAGAGGGATGAAATTACAACCATCGGAAGTAAAAGAATATGCTTTAGAAAAAGGATTAACCATCTATCAACCAGAAAGAGTCAAGAAAAACCAAGAATTCATAGAAGAAATGGAAAAATTAAAGCCAGATGCTATTTGTGTCGTAGCCTATGGGAAACTACTTCCTAAAAAAATATTAAATATTCCCCAATATGGTTGTATCAATGTGCATGGTTCACTACTTCCTAAATATAGAGGAGCAGCACCAATCCAATGGGCTGTCTTAAACGGAGAGAAAGTAACGGGGGTTACGACCATGTATATGGATGTAGGGATGGATACAGGAGATATGATTTTAAAAGAAGAGGTAGTAATTGGAGAAAATGAAACAACGGGCGAATTATGGGATAGATTGGCTAAAAAAGGAGGAGAACTCTTAGTTGAGACCCTAGCACAACTTGAAAAAGGAATTGCTCCGAGAGAAAAACAAGGAGACGATTTTAGTGTGGCTCCTATGCTTTCTAAAGAAATGGCTAAAATTGATTGGGAGAACCAATCAGCAAAAGAAATTAAGAACTTAGTAAGAGGCTTGAATCCAATGATGGGAGCCTATACGTATCTTAATGGGAAAAAGATAAAATTTTGGAAAGTACAAGTTGCAACCGAAGATGAGATTATAGCAGAAGATATGGATTTTCTAAGAAATGGAACTGTGATTGTTTCAGATCCTAGAGATGGCATTTTTATTAAAACCAAGGAAGGAATTTTAAAGGTCTTAGAAATTCAAGGAGAAAATGCTAGAAAGATGGCTATTCAGGATTTCTTAAGGGGGAATACCATTGAAGAATTTGAAGTGTTTGAATAAATGTAAAAATTATTAAAAAAATCACGAAAAACAGTTGTAAAAAAAGCCAAAAATTGATATACTTGTAGCATAAAACAAGGATATCAATTTTTAATATCCAAAGGAGGAAGAAAAATGAGTGAAGAAAACCAAAATCAAGGAGAAATCGTAGAATTGGAAGAAGAAATAAAAACAGAAAATGAAGGAATTCAAATTTCAAATGATGTAGTAGCCGTTATCAGTGGTGTTGCTGTATCAGAAGTACCAGGCGTAGCTGGTATGGCAGGAGGATTTGCAGGAGGTATTACAGAAGTACTAAGTGGAAAGAAAAACTTAGCCAAAGGAATTAAAGTAGAAGTAGAAGGAACCACAGCCAAAATAGACGTTAATATTATCGTAGAATATGGTTCAAGAATTCCAGACGTTGCCTTTGAAATTCAAAATCGAGTAAAAAAAGCAGTAGAAAGTATGACAGGACTAAAAGTAGAAGAAGTTAATGTACATGTACAAGGGGTTAACACCGATGGTGCCAAAGAAAGTAAAAGCCAAGAAGAAACTTCCACAGTCGAAGTAGAAGAAGGAAACGAAGAGTAAAAATATAGGAGGAAATGAAATGAAAATTTTAGAAAAAATCACACTAATTATCTATTCTAATATCATGTTAATCTTATCTATCATCTTATGCCTATTAGTATTTGGATGGTTAGATATAGGATTAGTAGGAGATATTGTAACAAAAATCATAGTAGGAGAAACTGCAAGTAAAGTAGTATTAGCTTTAAGTGTTATCTTTATTTTATTATCGATTAAATGCATCTTTTTTGATAGTACCTCAAGAGAACAAATCAAGGAAAGACAAGGCGTTCTTTTAGAAAATGAAAGTGGAAAACTAATGATTTCAAAAGAAACCATAGAAAATTTAGTCAATTCAGTAGCTTTAAACTTTCAAAGCGCGGAAGACGTAACAACAAAAGTAGAATTAGACAAAGAAAACAATGTCAAAGTATTTGTTAATCTAATTGTAAGTGAAGAAGCCATTATTAAAGATTTATCCGCTAATTTACAAACAAAAATCAAAGAAAAAATAAAAACAGCAACGGATTTAGAAGTAAAAGAAGTCAATATAACCGTAAAAAAAGTTGCTGCAAAACAACAAGCAGAGTAATAAATGAAAAAGGAAAGTGATAAAAATGAATCTAAAAGAAGTTTGGAACCAGTACAAAGGAGCCATTATAGGTATCATAATAGCCATCTTAATCTTAATAACTAGATTACATGACCTAATTTTAGCCATTATAGTGTTAGTATTAGGAGCATTAGTAGGAAATTATGTGCAACAAAATAAAGAAGATGTAAAAACAAAATTAAAAACATTTATTGATAAAATGTAAAATCAAAGGGGAATAAAAATGAACAGAACAGCTATCAGAGAACATGCCTTTAAACTAATCTATAGTTTGGAAATACAAAAACAAGAGGACAAACAAGAAGCAATAGAACTATACATGGAAAGCAATGAACTGACCGACGAAAAAGCAAAAGCTTATATTGAAGAAGCTATATTTGGTATCGAAAAGAACAAAAAAGAAATCGTTCAATTAATAGAGACCAATTTGAAATCCGACTGGCGAATTGAAAGAATTTCAAAAGTCAATTTGGCCATTTTAAAGCTTGCAATTTATGAACTAAAATATACAGAAGTTCCCTTTAAAGTAGTCATCAATGAGGCCGTAGAACTTGCTAAAAAATATGGAGAAGACGCTTCAAAAAATTTCGTAAATGGAGTACTTGCAAGTGTCATAAAGGAGAAATAGAAGTATATGAAATATGAAGAAATGGCAATTACAGTTTCAGACTTAAATCAATATATGAAGAACAAAATAGCAGAAGACGAGTATTTGAATAACATTTTAGTAAAAGGGGAAATTTCAAATTTTAAAAACCACTATACAGGTCATATGTATTTTACATTAAAAGACGAAAAATCTCTCATCAAATGCATAATGTTCAAATCCTATGCCCAAAAGTTAAACTTCATGCCAAAAGATGGGATGAAGGTATTTCTTTTTGGAGGGGTCTCTGTTTTTGAAAGAGATGGTGTTTATCAAATCTATGCAAAAGCAATGGAACAAGATGGATTAGGTGATTTGTATACCAAATATCAAGAACTAAAAAATAGATTAGAAGAACGAGGACTCTTTGACGAAGAGCATAAAATGTTAATTCCTAGAATGCCAAAAGTGATTGGTGTACTAACTTCTCAAACAGGCTCTGTTATTCGTGATATTATCAATGTATCTACAAGAAGAAATCCGAATGTCGTAATTCGTTTGTTACCAGTTCCTGTACAAGGAGAAGGGGCTGCCGAAAAAATTGCAGAAGGAATTGAAACCATGAACCGAAATAAATTAGCAGACGTATTGATATTGGCAAGAGGAGGAGGTTCTTTAGAAGATTTATGGCCATTTAATGAGGAAATCGTAGCTAATAGCATCTATCATTCAGAAATTCCCATTATATCTGCTGTGGGACATGAAACTGATTTTACCATAGCAGACTTTGTAGCAGATTTAAGAGCACCAACACCATCAGCGGCAGCAGAACTAGCAGTGCCAGATATATATGAAGTAAAAGAAAAAATTAGAACCTATCAAAATCGTTTACGTATGGGATTAATTAAGAAAGTTCAAATCATGAAACTAAGATATGAAAAAACGATGTCAAGTTTTGTGTTTAAAGAACCAACCAGAAGGGTGCAAGAAAATTATATTCGTATTGATAACAATGTTAGAAAATTAGAAAATCTAATGAAAGCAAAACAAGAGAACGAAAAAACAAAATATAGTGAATTAGTTGCTAAATTAGATGCTTATAGTCCATTGAAAACGTTAGCAAGAGGATATGCCATTACCCAAAAAGAGGGAAAAGTCATAAAAACAAAAGCAGAATTAAAATCAGGCGATATGGTTGACATTAGGCTAACCGATGGAGAGGTAAAAGCCCAAATACAATAAGTTAGGAGAAATGAAAATTGAGTAAAAGTTTTGAAGAGCAAATGGAACAATTAGAAAAAATTGTAGAAGAATTGGAAAAGGGAGAACTAAACTTAGAAGATTCTGTTTCAAAATTCGAAGAAGGTATTAAGATTTCCAAAGAGTGTAATAAAACACTTGAAGAAGCAGAAAAGAAAATTACTATTTTAGTAAAGCAAGATGATGGCGAAGTGACAGAAGAAAATTTTGAAGATTAAAGAACAATAGAAAAGGGGAGAAAAGAGAAAAATGAATGACTTTATTCTATTTTTGCAAAATAAATATATTTATGTACCATTCTTTTTATGGTTTGGAATACAAACTTTTAAAGTGATTTATGATTTATGTACCACAAAAAAATTTAATTTTAAGAGAATTATGGGAGCAGGTGGAATGCCAAGTTCTCATTCTGCAGTAGTGGCAGGCTTAGCAACTTTGATTGGGAAATACGAAGGGGTTGGAACACCTTTATTTGCCTTAGCTTTTATTTTTGCTTTTGTGGTTATGTACGATGCCTGTGGGGTAAGAAGAGCAGCTGGAAAGCAAGCAAGATTATTAAATAAATTGATAGAGACACCAGGCTTAACTGGTATGCAAGTGTCAGAGAGATTGGTTGAGGTGCTAGGCCACACACCAATTCAGGTTTTTGTAGGTGCATCAATAGGGGTTATGGTAGGAATTATAGTTTAAAAGGAGACGAACCAGAAATTGCATAAAAAAGTTTAATAATATAAAAATTAAAAAGGAGGAATTAAAAATGACAGATATCGAAATCGCAAGAAGTACCAAATTAGACAACATAGTAGACATAGCAAAAAAAGTAGGAATAAAAGAGGAGGACGTAGAACAATACGGAAAATACAAAGCAAAAATTTCTGAAAAAGTATATGAAAACTTAAAAGGCAAACCAAACGGAAAACTAATCTTAGTAACAGCTGTAAACCCAACCCCATTAGGAGAAGGAAAAACAACCATATCCATAGCTGTAGCAGATGGATTAAGAACCATAGGAAAAAATTCTATTTTAGCTTTAAGAGAGCCATCATTAGGACCAGTATTTGGTATCAAAGGAGGAGCAACAGGAGGGGGAAAAGTACAAATTGCTCCAATGGAGGACATTAATTTGCACTTCACAGGAGACATTCATGCTATTACAGCAGCAAACAACTTACTTGCTAGCTTAATTGATAACCATATCTATTATGGAAACGAATTAGAATTCGAAAAAATTGTATGGAAAAGATGCGTAGACTTAAATGATAGACAACTAAGAGAAGTAGAAACAGGATTATCTGGCGAAAAGAAAATCGTACCAAGACATGACAAATTCGACATAACCGTAGCATCAGAAATTATGGCAATTGTATGTCTAGCAAGTGACTTAAACGACTTAAAAGAAAGACTAGGAAATATATTAATCGGTTACAACAAAAAAGGCGAACCAATCTATGCCAAACAATTAAAAGCCCAAGGAGCGATGACCGTTTTATTAAAAGACGCCTTAAAACCAAACCTAGTACAAACCTTAGAACATACACCAGCGATTATTCATGGTGGACCATTCGCCAATATTGCTCATGGTTGTAACAGTATTACTGCCACAAAATTAGCCTTAAAATTAGGAGACTATGTCATAACAGAAGCTGGATTTGGAGCAGACTTAGGAGCCGAAAAATTCATAGACATTAAATGTAGAAAAGCAGGAATTAAACCAGATGCCGTTGTATTAGTAGCAACCATTAAAGCCATCAAATATCATGGAGGAGTAGAAAAAGACAAAATACAAGAAGAAAATATCGAAGGAATTGAAAGAGGAATTGACAATCTATATCGTCATATCGATAACTTAAAAAATAAATTTGGATTAAATGTCATCGTAGCCTTAAATCGATATGTACAAGACACCGAAAAAGAAATAGAATTCTTAAAAGGAAAACTAGCCGAAAAAGGAGTAGAACTAAGCTTAGTAGAAGGATGGGCAAAAGGAGGAGAAGGGGCAAGGGACATTGCCGAAAAACTAGTAAACTTGACCGAAAAAGAAGAAAATAACTTCTCCTATATGTATGAATTAGAAGACACTATCCAAACCAAAATCGAAAAAATTGCAACCAAAATCTATGGAGCCAAAGGAGTAGATTTTTCAGAAGCAGCCCTTGCAGAAATCAAGAAAATAGAAGAACTAGGCTATGGAAAATTCCCAGTATGCATTGCCAAAACACAATACTCTTTCTCAGACGACGCCAAAAACTTAGAATGTAAAGGAGATTACAACATCACAATCAGAGATATCCAACTAAAAACAGGAGCAGGATTTGTCGTTGCACTTGCGGGAAAAATCATGACCATGCCAGGACTTCCAAAAGTACCATCAGCAGAAAGCATTGACATTGACGAAAACGGAGAAATTGTAGGAATATTTTAGTTTTGTCCCTTTCTGGGACAGTCCCAAAGTGGACATTGTGTTGTGCCACACATTATATGAAAAAGAAGATAGGTTTGTGGACAAATTTTAAGCAACTGTGGTTACAAGACAACAACTTAGAAGTAGAAAAAATCAGTCAAATCTTAAGTGTATCAGGGCTATTTTGTGTAATAGCCTTAATTCTATTTGCCAAAAAAGTATCGCTAAAAAATATCCAAAAAGTAATTACTATCGCATTGCTGGCAAAGGCTATAATCTTAATTATACTAGCAACACTAAATCATACCCAAAACAAAAATAGCATTGAAATATTAATTATACTAGATGCCATTTTAGAAAATTTAATTGTTATTAGTATTTATCCCTTAATCGTAACCGTTAAAAAAGAAAACAAATTATATAGCAAAAGAAAGCTAGTAGAATATCTATTTAAAGATATAGGAATTTTAATAGGTGGTGTCTTAATTGGAAAAGCCATCTTAGGTATCGTAGTTGATTACAATGTTTGTTTGGTTGTGTCCATTGTCTTTCTTATTTTGGCTTTTATCACAATAAGCAACATAAAGCGAACAGTTACAATAGAAAAGCCAACGAGCTTTAAAGAAAGTTTAAAATTTGTCATAAAAGACAAGATACAAAGAAATTATTATGTGTATATCCTATTTTCAGAAACGGCGATGAATACAGGATTAGGGCTAAAAATGTTGATGCTGACGAACTAAATAGGATTTTCGGATGCCAATGCTACCAATTATTTATTAATAGTAGGGCTGTTAGCTGATGCCATAGGAATTTTTATCTTAAAATATCTAACCCCTAAAAATGACTATCTAACCATAACACTTAAATTTGGTATTCGATTTTGGTTCTATACCATAGCATTTTTATCGAACAATTTAACAAGTTGCTTAATAGCTATTAGTTGGTCAATTTTGATTTCAACAGCCTATGAAAATGTAGTGGATGCGCCATATGTAAATCGAATTCCGAATGAATATCAAATCCTATTTACCAATTATCGTTATATCGTAAAAACCATAGGAAGTTCGATTGGACTATATTTTGCAGGAATGATATATCCATTAGGAATACCTTATATGTTAGGATTATCAGCATTTTTTATGATATTTCAAATAAGTTGTGCCTATTATTTAGTTTATCTTAAGAAGAAAGAGGAAGAAGAGGAAGTAAATGAAAGCCAATTACAAAAATCATGAAATACTAATAAAAGAACTAAAAAGAACCTTTCCTATCTATATTTTAGGAATGGTTTTTCATGCAATTTGTATCTATATCTTATACAAAATTCCTACCATAATAGGAGAGATATTAGACCTATTATTAGCTGGAAACAATGATAAAGAAATCATCATGAACCAAGTAGTAACCCTAATTCAATATTCTGTTCTTATGATAATACCAAGAGTGATATTTCGAACTTTCTATTTTCGAAAAGCAAGAGTCTCAGATACCTACTTAAGAAAAAAAGTAGTAGAGCACTTGCAATTTGTTAAGCCAGAATACTATGACCAAGAAGAAAAAGGGGCCTATTTAGCCTATTTAACCAAAGAAATTTTAATGGTATACAAATTTTTTGGAAATGCATTTTTTAATGTAACAAGGCTATGTATAGCACCTATCATTGGTATTGCTATGATTGGAAAAAATGTCAATTTGGGGCTAGCCATTACGGTGTTACCATGCTTGCCAATTGCTATTATTTGGTTAATTAAGTTATACCAAAAATTAGACCAACAGATAGAGAAGGCAAGAGTTGTAAATGTTGAATATTCCAATACCATAGAACAAAATACTTCTGGTTTTCCGTTAATTAAAATGTATAACGAACAACAACACCAAAAAGAAAAATTTGAAAAAATAAATGAAGAAAATTATAAAGCAGATTATCAAATTGGTGTTGTCAAAAATAAAATTAGTAATGTCATTAATATTTTGTATGGTACCTGTTATTCTTTAGGGTTTGCCATTGGCGTGTACCTAATACAAAAAAATGAAATAACCATAGGTGATTTAACAGTTTACATTTCATGCATTAGTTTTGCGTTATCCGAAATTACGAGAGCAATTGACCCGCTTTTAAATGGAATTGCCTATTTCAAACAAGCCAAAAGAAGATACAATTATTTCTTTAATTTAGATACTTATAACCAAGAAGGAAAAGATTTAGAAAAAATAGAGACCATAGAAATAAATCATTTGACCTATTGTTATGCACAAAATAAGAAACCAGCACTAGAAGACATATCTTTAAAAATTCAAAGAGGGGAAAGAATAGGAATTATTGGACAAGTAGGCAGTGGAAAAACAACTTTGATGAATATTTTAGCTGGCTTTTATGAAGTGCCAGAAAACACTGTAAAAATCAATGGAACCAATCTACAAGAATATACAAGAGAAAGCATTTTTAGAAAAATAGGGTATGCTACGCAAAAAAGTATTATTTTAGATGAAAATATTCGAGATAATATTGATATGAAACAAGAAAAAGCAAACGAAGCAATTAGAAACGTGATTGCTAAATCAGAACTTTTAGAAGACGTTGAGAAAATGGAGAAAAAATTAGAAACAAAAATAGGCGAAAATGGTGCTAAAGTATCAGGAGGACAACGTCAAAGAATTCAAATTGCAAGAACACTGTTAGAAACAAGAGAAGTTAATATCTTTGATGATAGCCTATCAGCCTTAGATAGCGAAACAGAAAAGAAGGTTTTACAAGCCATCGAACAAGAAATACAAGACAATATCTTAATTTTAGTTTCAAACAAAGTCAGTATGATGGAAAACATGAACCGAGTTTATGTATTAGTAGATGGTCAAATAAGAGCCAGTGGAACCCATAAAGAATTGTTACAAACCAATCAATTTTACCAAGAACTAGCAGAATATGAGAAAGAGGGTGAAGAATATTAAGCGTATAGTAAAAAGATACTGGAAATCCTTTTTGGGAATTATCCTGTTATTAATTGTATGTAATATTTTTGGAACTGTTCACCCATTTATTATGAAGCAAATTTTAGAAGTGGATTTGCAAGCAAATGATATTCAAATGGTTTTACTAAAATTAGTAATTGCTTATGTTTTAGTACATATTGGCTATGCGTTTTTTAAAAATGCAAGAAACATAAAAGTCAATCAGATTATGGCAAAAGTATTAAAAGACATTAGAACGAGTGTATTTGAAAAAGTATTACATTTTAAGATGAAAACCTTTGAAAAATATAGTTCTGCACAGATTTATACGAGACTTACCAATGACGTAAACGAATTGTTTAACTTGTTTTTTAGTGTGCTAAATGTAGTAGTAAATAATATTGTATATCTAATATTTATTGTAATTATGATGTTTTTTGCTAATGTATCTTTAGCGTGGATTGGTTTTGCTATGGTTTTACTAATTGCCATATCTACGATGAAATTTACTAATATATTGGGAAAGATACGTAGAAAATTTTTACGAGAAAGAGACTTTTTAAACAAGGAATTTTCTGAGATTTATAATAAAAATAAATTAACTTACTTGTATCATATACAAAAAAAGAATATGGAAAAAGCAAATTATTTTTTCAGAAGAGAATTAAAATTTAGAAAAGAATATATCTTTGTGCATCATTTTACTTATTGGGTATTAATCGTATTAGAAGCCGTTGGTATTTATTGTGTACTTTATTATGCCCTAAATATCAATACATCTATCTCAGTTGGAACCATTTATCTAGTCCTATTTTTTATTAAAGAGTGTAGAGGTCCTTTAAACGAGATTTGTGACCAAATGGAGGAAATTCAAAATGCAACAGTTTCCTATCAAAGAATTAAAGAACTACTAAAAGAAGGAGCAGGGGAAGACATTGAAAAAGGAGAAGAAGTAGAAGTTATTAAAGGCGATATCGAATTTCAAAATGTATGTATGAAATATAACCAAGAGATGGTTTTAAAAAACGTATCGTTTATCATTAAAGAAGGTTCAAAAGTAACCATTGCAGGGAGAACAGGAGCAGGAAAATCAACACTTGTTAATGTATTTATGAAGTTATATGATATTCAAAGTGGAAAGATTTTAATTGGCAATAAAGATATCTACAAACTAGCAACGAAGAGCCTTAGAAACAATATATCTTATATTTCACAAAATCCTTATATTTTTGCAGACACCGTAAGAAACAATATCCGATTAGGAAATGAATCTATCACGGATGAAGAAATCTTAAAATTAATACAAAAAATGGGAGCAGATAGTTTGCTTGCTAAATTGCCAGAAGGGTTAGATACTAAAATAAAAGCCAAGGAAATGTCTTATGGCGAATTGCAAATTCTTGCCTTTATCCGTGCCATTTTGCATCAAGCCAATATCTATATCTTTGATGAACCGACTTCCAACATTGACTTAAAAACCGAAAAAATGATACAAAGCATCATTGACCATATTGCCAAAACAAGTACTGTCATTATCATTGCCCACAGAAAATCTACCATTGCTAGTTCCGATAAAATTATCTATTTAAAAGACGGACAAGTAGATGCCATCATCAACAAAAGGGATTAAGAAACGGGGATTAAGGGACGTTCCTTAAAATCCCAGTTTATAAATTTTCCCAAACATCTCCAAACAAACCCGGAACCATTGGGGAGATTTTAGAAAAAAGAGAGGAAAAATGGTCAGATTTATAAATAAGATACTGCAGCAAAGTATGTAGTATCTATTTTTTTATTAAAACAACTACCAAAATTTTGTTTTTAAAAAACAAATGTAGTATAATAGACATTGTAAGAAAAGTGTGCCAAAAAGGTCCGTCCCCTTTGGCACAATAGGAGGCAAAGATGAACGATAAAATAACAATTAAAGGAGCCAAAGAACATAACCTGAAAAATATAAGTTTAGAAATACCAAGAGATAAGTTGGTGGTAATTACAGGGCTATCAGGCTCAGGAAAGTCAAGTTTGGCATTTGATACTTTATATGCTGAGGGACAAAGAAGATATGTGGAAAGCTTATCTTCATATGCAAGACAATTTTTGGGCTTAATGGAAAAGCCAGATGTGGAAAGGATTGATGGACTATCTCCAGCGATTTCTATTGACCAAAAGACAACGTCTAAAAATCCACGTTCAACTGTAGGAACCGTAACAGAAATTTATGATTATATTCGTTTGCTATATGCGAGAATTGGTGTGCCATATTGTCCGAATTGTCACAAAAAGATTGAAAAACAGAGCATTGACCAGATTATCGATAATATTATGAGTTTACCAGAAGGAACGAAAATTCAAGTGCTAGCACCTGTGGTAAGAGGAAGAAAAGGCGAATTTACGAAACAGTTAGAGGGCTATCAAAAAGAGGGCTTTGTTCGTGTTAGAATTGATGGCGAAGTGTATGAATTAGGAGAAGATGAGATTACATTAGACCGTAAGAAAAAGCATGAAGTAGAGTTAATTGTAGATAGATTAGTCATAAAAGAAGATATCATAAGTCGATTAACCGAGTCAGTAGAAATTGCTTTAAAACATGCTGAAAAAATGGTTCTAATTGATATTGTAGGACAAAAGCCAGTATTGTATAGTTGTAATTATGCTTGTCCAGATTGTGGTTTTAGCTTTCCAGAATTAACGCCAAGAATGTTTTCTTTTAACAATCCCTTTGGGGCATGCCCAACTTGTACTGGAATTGGCTATTTAATGAAAATGGATGAGGACTTAATTATACCAGACCAAAATAAAACCTTATATGATGGTGTTAAAGCTTTTGGTTCTAGCACTATGAAAAAAGGTGATACCATGGCAAAAATGTATTTTGAGAGTATTGCTAAATATTATAATGTAGAAATTAAAAACAAGAAAATAAAAGATTTACCAAGATGGTTTTTAGAAAAAATTCTATATGGTACAGGAGAAGATGAGATTGATTTTGAATATTCTTCTTATGCAGGAACTAGAAAGTTTAAAGCACCATTTGAAGGTGTTTTGCCTACCTTGGATAGACGTCACAATGAAACTAAGTCACAAAGTATGAGAGATTTTTATGAAATGTATATGAGTAATGCTCCGTGCTATTCTTGCCATGGAGCAAGGCTAAAGCCAGAAATATTAGCTATCAAGATAGGAGATAAGAATATCAATGAATTGACAGAAATGTCGATTCGTAAAATAAAAGAATACTTAAACCATTTGACATTAACCAAAACACAGGCAATGATTTCAGAATTGATTTTAAAGGAGATTGACCAAAGGTTGCAATTCTTAATGGATGTTGGCTTAGAATATTTAACTTTATCCAGAAATGCAGGAAGCTTATCTGGTGGAGAAGCACAAAGAATTCGTCTTGCTACTCAAATTGGTTCACGGACTAACAGGTGTATTATATATTTTGGACGAGCCAAGTATAGGACTTCATCAAAGAGATAATGATAAATTATTAGCTACTCTTAAAAAATTAAGAGATTTAGGAAATACTCTTTTAGTGGTAGAACATGATGAAGATACCATGTATGCAGC
>CANPHV010000037.1 GCA_947573965.1 uncultured Clostridium sp. | reverse complement strand
AAGGTCACCCCCTAATCCCCAAAAAAGGGATTTTAAGGAACGTCCCCTAATCCCTTGTTAAAAAAGGAGGAAAAAACAAATGAAAAATTTTTCTACATGGATGTTAGTCATGTTTATGGCAATGTTTTGGGTGTTAAGAATTATCATAGCATTTACGTATGAAATGGGAGGAAGCTTTGGTGGCATTGAGCCATTTAATCAAACGATGGAAATCATTTTGCTATTTGTAGTTTTAGCATGCATGCTATTAGTAGTCAAAAGAAAAATGATAGGAGCTTTAATTTATTTATTAGCTTATGGTATGTATTTTGGAACTAGTTTAATGACTGGCATTACAACCGTAATGTCATCAACTGCAGAAATTACACCAGCAAGTATGGGACTATATTTAGGAACGCTAGTTTCGTTAATCGGAATTGCCTTACCATTAGCCGTATTATTTGATTTACTATTAGACAAAAATAGAAAAGCAAACCCAAAAGATAAGAAAACAGACTGGTTTTACAAAAATGAGCAATTTGATAGAAAAATGGATGATAGAGCTGACAAAAATAATTATAGGACAATGTAATAATAAAAATGAAGGGATAATCGATGAATTATAAAGAATTAATATATGAAGGAATAGAAACCGCATTAATAGATTTTAATCATAAATCTAACACAAATTATAGAATGCAATTTATAGGCAACGACTATAAAAAAGGAAAAAAGATGTTATCGAATATAGAAGCAGAGCTTTTAGATTGTGAAACATTTGATATTAGTGTTGCTTTTATAACCAATGCTGGTATAACACCATTAATGCAAACGTTGAAAATCTTAGAAAAGCGTAATAGGAAGGGAAGAATATTAACAACAGACTATTTATATTTTACAGAGCCAAAAGCGCTAAGAAGATTATCCCAATTCAAAAATATTGAAATAAAAATGTATAAGACAGAAGAAGCTATAGATGGATTTCATACCAAAGGATATCTATTTCACAAAGAAGATATCCATAAAATAATCATAGGAAGTTCCAATATGACGCAAACAGCCCTATTAGTAAACAAAGAATGGAATACCAAAATAGTATCAACAAACCAAGGAGAATTTGCAAGAGAAATTGTAAATGAATTTGAGAAATTATGGAATTCACCATATAGTCTAAAATTCAAGGAATTTATAGATAGTTATGAAGAAAATTATAAAACAATAAAAGCAGAAAGAAAGACAAGAAAACCAGCTAAAGTATTAGCAAAAGAAGAAAAAGAATTAAAGCCAAATGCAATGCAGCAGGAGTTTATCAATAATATCAAACAACTTTGTGAAACAGGCGAAAATAAAGCCTTATTAATATCAGCCACAGGAACAGGAAAAACTTATGCTTCTGCGTTTGCTTTGCGTGAGACAAAGACGAAAAAAGCTTTATTTTTAGTACATAGAGAACAAATTGCAAGAAGGGCGATGAAAAGTTATAAAAAGGTATTTGGAAATGCGAAAACATTTGGATTACTTTCAGGAAATTCAAAAGACTATGATGCCGAATACCTATTTTCTACTATGCAAACAATGACAAAACCAGAAATATTGAAAAAATTTGCAAAAGACGAATTTGAAAAAATCGTAATTGACGAAGCCCACAGAGTAGGAGCAACTAGCTATCAAAGAATTATAGAATATTTTAAACCAAAACTATTAATCGGAATGACAGCTTCACCAGAAAGAACCGATGGATTTAACGTCTACCAAGAATTTGACCATAACATAGCTTGCGAAATACGATTGCAACAAGCTTTAGAAGAGAACTTTATTTGTCCTTTTCATTATTTTGGAATTACAGATATCGAAATAGAAGGAGATATACCAGGCCAAGAGAATAATTTAAGAGATTTTAATCGATTAACCTCTGAAAAAAGAGTGAATTATATTATAGAACAAATTGAGTACTACAGTTATTCTGGAGACAGAGTAAAAGGTTTAGTATTTTGTAGTTCGAAACAAGAAGCAGAAACCTTAAGTGACAAATTCAATCAAAAAGGATATGCTACAGCAGCACTTACTGGAAAAGATTCACAAGAAAAAAGAGAAGAAGCAATTAACCGATTAGTATCCAATAATCAAGAAGAAAAATTAGATTATATATTTACCGTAGATATATTCAATGAAGGAATCGACATTCCAGAAATCAACCAAGTAATTATGTTAAGACCAACCGAATCGCCAATTGTATTTGTGCAGCAATTAGGAAGAGGACTAAGAAAAACAGAGGACAAAGAATACGTGGTGATACTAGATTTTATAGGAAATTATAAGAACAACTTTATGATTCCAATTGCATTATCAGGAGACCGCAGTTATAACAAGGACAATTTACGAAGATATATCTTAGAAGGAGGACGTATCATTCCAGGAGCATCAACCATTCACTTTGATGAAATAACCAAAAATAAAATTTTTGAAGCAATTGACATGGCCGATTTTACGGATATCAAATTAATCAAAGAAAATTATCAAAATCTAAAAAATAAAATAGGACGCATTCCAGCCTTATTAGACTTTGATAAACATGGAGAAATGGATGTAATTAGAATATTTGACAACAAAAGCTTAGGTTCTTATTATAAATTTTTACAAAAATATGAGAAAGACTATCACATTGAATTATCAGAAAAAGAAGAAAAAATTTTAGCGTTCATTTCTAAAAAATTAGCCAATGGAAAAAGAGTGCATGAATTAGAAGCGCTAAAAATAGCTTTAACAGAAAAAGAAGCCATGATAGAAACCTTAAAAAAACAAATGAAAAGCAATTATGAGATAGAAATTACGCAGCTAGAAATCGATAGTACAATCAATATGTTAACCAACAATTTTTTATCAGGCACAAGTAAAAACACCTATCAAGACTGTATATTGTTAGAAAAAGATAAGCAAGGAAAAGACTATCATATCGCAAAAGAATTTGAAGAAATGCTTAAAAACAAAGACTTCAAAGAAATGGTAGAAGAGTTAATTGAATTTGGTATTCACAGATATGAACAAAAATATCGTAATCGATATGAAGATACCAATTTTGTTTTGTATCAAAAATACACCTATGAAGAGGTCTGTAGACTGTTAAATTGGAAAAACAATGAAGTACCACTAAACATTGGAGGTTATAAATTTGATAAAGATACAAAAACTTTGCCAGTATTTATCAATTATGACAAAAATGAAAAAATCCAGGACACCATAAAATATGAAGACCATTTTATAAGTGATAATCAATTAATAGCTATATCAAAAAGTGGAAGAAATAAAAATTCAGAAGATGTTCAAAACTTTGTAAAAGCGGAAGAAAGAGGCATTACAGTTGAACTTTTTGTAAGAAAAAATAAGGATGATAAAATTTCAAAAGAATTTTATTATTTAGGAAGAATGAAAGCAACGGGAAATTTAAAAGAATTTACGATGCCAAATACGAACAAAAAAGCAGTCGAAATAGAATGGATTTTAGATACACCAGTAAGAGTTGATATTTATGAGTATATTGTAAATGGATAATTACAAGCAAGAAGGGAAGGAATAAAATGAAGGTAGTTAAAGTAGTAGCAGCAATCATAATAAAAGATGGTAAAATTTTTGCAACACAGAGAGGTTATGGCGAATTTAAAGATGGATGGGAATTCCCTGGTGGAAAAATAGAAGAAGGGGAAACACCACAGGAAGCAATTATTAGAGAAATAAAAGAAGAATTAGAGATTGACATAGAGGTAGATGAATTACTAGATATAGTAGAATATGATTATCCTAACTTTCATCTATCCATGGATTGTTTTATTTGCCATATAAAAGCAGGAGAAATTGTATTAAAGGAACATGAAGCTGCAAAATGGCTAACTAAAAATGAACTTGATACAGTTGATTGGTTACCAGCAGATAAGGGGTTAATAGAGAAACTGAGCAATGGAGAAGCAAAGATATGAAGGATTATAACTTAATACGAAATAAAATAAGAGAGATAAAAAGTTTAGAGCTAGAATATAATTATGAGCAAGCTGAAAGAATAGCAAGCAAGTTATTATCATTAGAATTAAATGATGGCAATCAATACTATCATTTGAGTTCGTATTATATAAATACTAGAAGATATGAAATTGCGGATAAGTGCTTAAATAAAGCATTGGCATTATCAAAAGACAAAGCTTTAAAAACGAGTATTTTAAATAAACAAAATGAATTAGAAAAAAGAAAAAATGGAAAAATGGCAGAATACCAACCAGCAGCAAAAGAAAATCGAATAAAATACCAACAATTTATGAATTCAATAGGAATGGATACGAATTTAGTTAAAGCAAAAACACAAATAGCACAAAAGAAGAAAGTAAAAGAAACCCATCCTAAAACGGAAAGAACCATAAAACCCCAATTTAGAAGTTTTGTAGCTTTTGATTTAGAAACAACGGGAGTTAATCATTTAAGAGATAGCATTACAGAAATTGCCGCCATAAGGGTAGTAGATGGTAAAATTCTTGAAACCAAAGAATATACATTCCAAGAATTAGTCCATCCCTATGAACAAAGAATTCCAAGAAGAGTGGAGCAAATAACGGGAATTACGAATGAGATGGTAGCAGATTGTAGAGAAGTATGGGAAGTTTTTACGGATTTTGCTAAATGGGTGAAAAATGATATTTTAATTGGATATAATTGCATGTCTTTTGATTGCAAATTTTTAGCCCATGCAAGTGAATTAAGCAATACGATTATGACCAATGAATTTTTTGATGTTTTATATTATGCAAGACAAATGAAACATAAAATAAATGCTGCCAATAATACTCTTACTGCTGTTTCTAGTAGTTTGGATATTGTAAATCCACAAGCACATAGGGCATTGGCAGATGCGATTACTACGGCTAAGGTTTATTTGAAATTGTTAGATTTGGAAAATGGTCATAGATGAAGTAAAACAAATTGATAATAAAGAAGGTGAAAAATAATGAAGAATGAACAAAATGTAACACAAACTACTATCAACTGGTTGATTACGATTTAATTAAGAACATTCTTAAAACCTTATAAATAAAGGAAATTATCCGGTTTAGATCTTGCATATTTTCATTCGTTAAGAACATAGGAAAGAGGCGAATATATGGGAAACAAAATGATTGAAGTTCAAAATATTAAAGTAAGCATAACGAATATAAATGATAGTGATTACATTTGTATTTCCGATTTTACAAAATTTAAAGATGGAAGGTCTGCATCAGATGATGTCATAAGAAATTGGTTAAGAAATAGAATTACTTTGGAATTTTTGGGGACTTGGGAATCAATTTACAATCCAAATTTTAATTCCGTCGAATTCGACGGGTTTAAAAGCAGAGCTGGACTTCATACTTTTACGCTTAGTGTAACTGAGTGGTGCGAAAAGACAAATGCTATTGGAATATATTCAAAACGTGGCAAATATGGCGGAACATATGCACATAAGGATATAGCATTTGAGTTTGCCTCAGCAATAAGTCCAGTATTTAAACTATATTTGATAAAAGAATTTGAAAGACTTAAGCAAATAGAAAATCAAAATAGGGAATGGGATGTAAAAAGAATTTTAACCAAAAATAATTATCTTATTCATACAGATGCAATTAAAAATTATATATTACCTGATAACGATTATTATAAAGATAGAGAATGGTTAAAGTATGCAGAAGAAGCAGATATTTTAAATGTTGCCTTATTTAATACAACTGCTAAAAGATGGAGAGAACTTAATCCGAATTTAGCAAAAAATTCAAATGTTAGAGATTATGCGTCAATAAATGAATTGACAGTATTATCTAATTTAGAATCGCATAATGCAGAATTAATTAAAGAAGGAAAAAGTAAAGAAGAAAGATTTGAAATATTAAGTGATATATGTAAGTATCAATTAGACATACTTAATAATGCTGAAAAAATTAAATTATTAAACGAAAGTAAAGATAGTGATTAAAATGGCAATTGAAGAAATAGAAAGATTAGTGAGAAAAGAACAATTCGAAGTATGTGATGAAATATATAGAAGTGATAAATTAGAATATTAGAAGGAGAAGTTATTATGGCAGTATTTTCACGTAGAAACGGATTTAATGCAGATGATATTCAGCTTGAATGTGCTAGTGATACATTGAAAAGGAGAATCATAGCTGCATTCTACAAGCAAGAGTTTGACTCATATGATACGATAGATTGGACTGAATATACAACTGGAATAGAAGATATGATGATTGAAATGGGAGTTCCTTATGAATTTCCAAATAATGAAATTGTAAAAAAAAGAAATGCAGAGAAATTACAAAAGTATATATTAGATTCAGATAAATGGTATATTATTTATGATTTTATAGAGAGATACTTAAACATTCTTGATAAAGATACTAATGATAAAATGACACTTATATTTAACAATATTTTGGAGGATGAAGTTTCTGATTATCGCATTTTAGACGGAAAAGTTATACCCGTGATTAACGAATCTGAATTAGCTACTATTGAAGAAGCTAAAAGCACTGAATTTGAATCAGTCAATACTCATATAAACAAAGCAATTTCTTTATATGCAGATAGAAGAAATCCTGATTATGAAAACTCAATTAAAGAGTCTATTAGTGCGGTTGAATCATTGTGTTGCATTATAACTGGATTAAGCGGTGGCAATGCAACTTTAGGAAAAGCAATAAAACAGCTAAAAAATAAAGGTATTCATATTCACTCTGCACTGGAAACTGCTTTTTCTTCATTATATGGTTATACTTCAGATGAAAATGGGATTAGACATGGTGGTATTGATTTTACCAATGCACCATCTGAAGATGCAAAATATATGTTAGTAATTTGTTCGGCATTTATTAACTATTTAATTGAGAAATTAAATAAAATTGAAGGGAGTTATAAAGATGGCAAATGAGGAAAAAAATTTCCAAAAAGCAAGTATAAATTGGTATCCAGGGCACATGGCAAAAACCAGAAGGCAAATAGAACAAGACCTAAAAATCGTTGACATTGTAATCGAATTACTAGATGCTAGAATACCAATATCCAGTCAAAATCCAGACATAGAAAAAATCACAAGAGGAAAGAAAAAAATTATCGTATTGAATAAATGTGACTTAGCAGACGAAAAGAAAAACCAGCAGTGGGTACAATACTTTAAAAAAAGAGGAATACCAGCTGTATTAACCGATTCAAACTCAGGAAAAGGAATTGACCAATGCATTCGAAAAATAGAAAACATTATGAGTGGAGATTTACAAAACCAAGCCAACAAAGGAAGAATTGGAAGAAAAATCAGAGCCATGATACTTCGGAATCCCCAATGTTGGCAAATCTTCTTTCATCAACCGAATATCCAAAAGAACCACTGCAGGAGTAGGAAACAAACCAGGCGTAACCAAGCAAAAACAGTGGATACGCATTAATGAAAAAATAGAATTACTAGACACACCAGGTGTATTATGGCCAAAATTTGAAAGTCAAAAAGTAGCCTTAAATCTTGCTTTCACAGGAACCATCAAAGAGGATATATTAGAAAGAGTAGATATTGCCTATTATCTAACAAAATTTTTACTAGAAAACAATCCAGAAAAAATATGTGAAAGATACAAAATAACCGAAGAAACCATAAAGGAAAAATTAGAACAAGAACAAGCAGAAAATGAAAATATCTATGAAATCATGCTTGAAATAGGAAAAAAGAGAGGCTGTATTATGGCAGGAGGAAACATAGACGAAGAAAAAACAGCACGAATACTGTTAGACGAATTCAAAAATGGAGTCATTGGAAAAATAACAATCGAATGTCCAAATGAGGATAGTTCTAAATAGGACATTGCAGAGAAGGAAGTAACAAATGGAAGAGTGGATAAATTTAAACAGACCAGAAGAAGAAATCAACCTATTATCACCACTAACGTGGGCATATGTAGGTGATTGTGTTTATGAATTATATATAAGAACCAATTTAGTAAATCAAACCAATTTAAAGCCACACAAATTACATATAGAAACGATTAAATATGTGAAAGCTAGAAGTCAAGCAAAATTATTAGAAAGAATTCATGAGAACTTGACAGAGGAAGAAAAAGACATTGTAAGACGTGGTAGAAATGCGGAAAGTCATCATTTGCCTAAAAATGCAAATGTGCAGGAATATCGATATGCAACTGCTTTTGAGGCTTTGATAGGATACTTATATTTAACAAAGAAAACAGAAAGATTAAGAGAAATTTTAGAGTTAACGGTTGACGAAACTACAAAAAAATGATATAACTAAAGAGTAGTCAACAAGGCCCCTTGGTCAAGCGGTTAAGACGCCACCCTCTCAAGGTGGAATCATGGGTTCGATTCCCGTAGGGGTCACCAAAATTTCAATGCAAAATTGAGAGATAGGTGAAAAAATGCAAGATAAATACGAACTGACACAAGAAGAAAATATATTTTTAGCAAAAAAAATGTTGGTAAACAACATTTATAGTAATGCTAAAATAGAAGGATGCAATGTTACTTTTCCAGAAACAGAAACCATATTAAATGGAGTAAATGTGCCAAATGTAAAGTTGGATGATATACAATGTATTTTAAATTTAAGAGATGCTTGGAAATATGTTATAACAACAGTAGAAAAAGAATTTGATTTAGAATATATATGTAAAATTAATGAATATGTTGCCAGAAATGAATCTTTACAATGGGGAGCCTTAAGAACAGGAAAAGTACTAATATCAGGAACAGAATATGTACCAGATATACCAAAACAAGAAGAAGTGAAAAAACATTTAAAAGAAATTTTAGCAATTGAAAATATAACAACAAGAGCAATTCGATATATGCTTTATGGTATGAGAAATCAGCTGTTTTGGGATGGAAATAAACGAACTAGCCTAATTTGTGCAAATAAAATTTTAATTCAAAAAGGAAAAGGAATTTTGATGGTACAAGATAAACAGTTAAAAGAGTTTAGTGAATTGTTAACAGACTACTATGATACAAATCAAAGTAAAAAAATAGAAGAATTTTTATACAATTACTGTATATTTGGAATTGATAAAGATTAAAAGGGAGTAGCTTTTTTATTACTAATCAACAGTCGCGATATTAAAAATATCTGGTTAGTAAGGCTAACAATAGTCAAGCGAGACTTTTAAAAGGAATAAGAAAAAACATTCCTTTTAAAAGTCTTTTTGTTATTAAAACACAAAAAATGTTAAAAATATTAATAAAGGAGAGGATTTAATGGAAAACAAGAAATGGTATAACCATGAAATTAAAGAAGTAGTAGAAGAACTACAAACCAATCAAGAAGAAGGATTAACAACAAAAGAGGTTCAAAAAAGGCAAGAAAAATATGGATTCAACCAATTAGAGGCAGGGAAAAAGAAAAGCCTAATCCAAAGATTTGCAGACCAATTCAAAGATTTTTCCATCATCGTATTAATCATAGCGGCCATTGTATCAGGAGCCGTTGGAATTGCTGAAGGAGAAGGAATAACAGATACGGTTATTATTCTAATTGTTGTACTTGTCAATGCTATCATAGGCGTAACCCAAGAAGCCAAAGCAGAAAAATCATTAGAAGCTTTGCAAAAATTAACAGACCATGCTGCTAAAGTAATGAGAAATGGAGAAATCACAGTAATTCCTGCCAAAGAATTAGTACCAGGAGACATTGTGGTATTAGACACAGGAGACTATATCCCAGCAGATTTAAGAATAATAGAAGCTGTCAATTTAAAATCGCAAGAAGCATCTTTAACAGGAGAATCGGTTCCAGTAGAAAAAGTAGTAGAGAAAATTGAAGGAGAGGAAGTCGGCATTGGCGATAGAATTAATATGCTATTTTCATCAAGCCTAGTTACTTATGGTAGAGGAAAAGGAATTGTAGTAGAAACAGGGATGACAACAGAGGTTGGAAAAATAGCAGGTATGATAAATAATACCGAAAAACAAGAAACTCCTTTGCAACAAAAATTAAACAAATTAGGAAAAACTTTAGGTATGGTAGCACTTGCCATTTGTGCTTTTATCTTTATCATAGGATTACTACAAGGCAAAGAACCAATTCATATGTTTATGACAGCAGTAAGCCTTGCTGTTGCTGCGATACCAGAAGGATTAGTAGCCGTATCTACCATTGTATTAGCCATTGGGGTACAAAAAATGGTTAAGAAAAATGCTATTGTAAAAAGGTTACCAGCAGTCGAAACCTTAGGTAGTAGCACCGTCATTTGTTCAGACAAAACAGGAACCTTAACCCAAAATAAAATGACAGTCGAAAAAATATTTATTAATTGCGAAACCAAAGATTTAGAAGACGTAAAGGAAATGAACGAAGATATCGACAAATTGGTTTATGCTAATATGTTGTGCAATGACACTAAAATTTCAAAGGACGGCGCTTTAACAGGAGACCCAACCGAAACAGCATTAGTTGATATGGCATTTAAGTTAGATTTTGACCCAAGTATTTATGAGAGAACACCACGTTTAAACGAAGTTCCCTTCGATTCTGACAGAAAATTAATGACAACTGTCAATGAACAAAATGGAAAATATATTGTCTATACCAAAGGTGGTGTAGATGAGTTATTGAAAAACTGCCGAGCTTATTTGTTAAAGGGAGAAATAAAACAAGACTTAGAAAACTATGCTATTACAATCCGAGAACATAATGAAACAATGGCAAAAGAGGCTCTAAGAGTATTAGCTTGTGCCTATAAGGAAATAGACCATAAACCAACCAATGAAGAAATGGAGCAGATTGAAAGTGACTTGATATTTATTGGTATGGTAGGAATGATTGACCCGCCAAGAGAAGAAGTAAAAAAAGCAGTAGAAAAATGTAAAACAGCGGGAATAAAAACCGTAATGATTACAGGAGACCATAAAATTACAGCAACAGCCATTGCTAAAAAGTTAGGAATATTAGAAAAAGAAGAAGAAGCAATTACAGGCTTAGAACTTGAAAAAATGTCACAGGAAGAATTAGAGAAAAAAGTAAGACAATTCTCTGTTTATGCTAGAGTATCACCAGAACATAAAGTAAGAATTGTCAAAGCATGGCAAAAAAATGGAGAAGTCGTTGCCATGACAGGAGATGGCGTAAATGACAGTCCAGCGCTTAAGACTTCAGACATTGGTTGCGCTATGGGTGTGGTCGGAACTGACGTAGCCAAAGAAGCAGCAGACGTTATTTTAACGGATGATAATTTTGCAACCATTGTATCTGCAGTAGAAGAAGGAAGAAGAATTTATGACAATATTTTAAAAGTAATTCAGTTCCTATTATCCAGCAATGTAGGAGAAATTGTAGTATTATTTTTAGCAACGCTTTGCACCCCACTATTTGCTAGTTGGTTTGGGATAACAGATATTTCTCGTTTAGAAATTTTGCTACCAATTCACATTTTGTGGATAAATTTAGTGACAGATACACTTCCAGCTTTGGCATTAGCCTTTGACCCTGCTAATTCAGATATAATGGAAAGAAAACCAACGAAACCGGGGAAAGGTGTATTCACCAAAGGTATGACTTGGCGCGTGATATATCAAGGGGCTATGATAGGATTACTAACATTAGCAGCGTTTATGATAGGACTTGCAACTACCAATACACCAATGGAAGGATTGACCTTAGATGAGTCAAAAATAGAGGTCGGGCAAACCATGGCTTTTGTTACGTTAGCTTTGTCAGAACTAGTGCATGTGTTTAATGTAAGAAATAATAAACAGTCATTATTTAAAACAAAAGTATTTAACAATAGTAAGTTGGTTTGGGCAATTATAGCTTCAGCAGCTTTAATGTTTGTCATTTTGGCTATTCCAGCCTTAAGAACTATTTTTAGTATCCCATTACTTCCAACAGAAAATGTACTTGAGTTGATTGGTTTAATTTTAGCACCACTTGTTATCGTGGAATTGGTTAAGTTGTTTAAGTTTAATACAACGAAGGATGAATAAATCGTTCAATCAAAATAGCAACAAAAATTTGTTGCTATTTTTGTATAAATATGGTAATATAATGCAAGAAAGAGGGAAAACTAAAACAAGAGATATGTCCCTTTTGCACAAAAATGTGCAAAAAGAAACGTCCCCAATGAACATAGGAGTGATAAAAATGAGTGATAAATTTTATGTAACAACACCTATTTACTATCCAAGTGGAAGATATCATATAGGAACAGCGTATACGACAGTATTAGCAGATAGTATAAAGCGTTACCATCAGCTAAATGGTAAAGAGAGTTATATGCTAACAGGAGCAGATGAGCATGGACAAAAGATTGAAAAAAAGGCAAAGGAAGCAGGTAAGACACCACAAGAATATGTGGATGGAATGGCAGATATGGCAAAAGAGTTGTGGGACAAGATGAAAATTGATTATGATGATTTTATTCGAACCACAGATAAAAGACATGAACAAGTGGTGCAAAAGATATTTGACCAATTTTTAGAGCAAGGAGATATTTATAAAGGCGAATATGAAGGGTGGTATTGTATTCCCTGTGAGACCTTTTTTACCGAAACACAATTAGTAGATGGAAAATGCCCAGATTGTGGAAGAGATGTGGAATTGATGAAAGAGGAATCATATTTCTTTAACATGAAGAAATATGCAGATAAATTGCTTAAATATTATGAAGACCATCCAGATTTTATCAAGCCAGAATATCGAAAAAATGAGATGATTAATAATTTTATTAAACCAGGATTAGAAGATTTATGTGTAAGTAGAACTTCTTTCGACTGGGGAATTCCTGTAACAAAAGACCCAAAACATGTTGTGTATGTGTGGTTAGATGCTTTAACCAATTATATTACAGCATTAGGCTATTTATCAGAAGATGAAACTTTATTTAAAAAGTATTGGCCAGCAGACTTACAAATAGTAGGAAAAGATATAGCAAGATTTCACTTGATTTATTGGCCAATTTTCTTAATGGCATTAGATTTGCCATTACCAAAAACTATTTTAGTGCATAACTGGATTATGATGAAAGATGGCAAAATGTCAAAATCAAAGGGAAATGTAATTTATCCAGAAACTTTGATTGAACGTTATGGGTTAGATAGTGTCCGTTACTTTTTACTAAGAGAAATGCCAGTATCACAAGATGGCATATTTTCACCAGAAGCATTTGTAGAAAGATATAATTTTGATTTGTGCAATGATTTAAGTAATCTTTTAAATCGAACGGTATCTATGGTAAATAAATATTTTCAAGGAAATATTCCAGCTTATTGTGGCACGCCAAATGAAGTAGATAAAGAACTAGAAGAATATGCTTTAGCACAAATAGAAGCTTTTGAAGAAAAATGGAATAACTATGAAATTGCAGGTAGCATTCAAGAAATTTGGAATTTAATTGCAAGAACCAATAAATATATTGACGAAACAATGCCATGGGCCTTAGCCAAAGAAGAACAAACGGAAAAACTACAATCTTGTATGTATCATTTGATTGAAAACTTAAGGAAAATAGCCATTTTAATTATGCCATTTATGGAAGAAACAGCAAATAACATTTTAAGACAAATAGGAATTGAAGAAATTGACATGAAAAACTGGAAAAATTTGAAAACTTATGATAAAATAGAAAAAGCAAAAGTAATTGAAAAAGGGGAACCTATTTTTATGAGATTAAACGCAGAAGAGGAAGTGGATTTTCTAAAAAAAGTAATGAAAGACCAACTATAAAAAGTCAAGCATTTTTTGAAAAAAATTAAAAAAA